>JBFOLW010000027.1:0-2370 GCA_040830305.1 Erythrobacter sp. | reverse complement strand
AATTCCTTGGCGACCAGTACTACCACGCCGGCCGCGTCGCCGAATTGAGCGGCTACTAGAAGCCAGACGATCACCACGGCCGGTCATTGCGAGCGAAGCGAAGCAATCCAGGGAGCGGAAAAATGGATTGCCGCGTCGCCTGCGGCTCCTCGCAATGACTGATTTGGGAGAAATGCAATGACCCTCGAAGACCTGTTCAGCCTAAAGGGGCGCGTCGCGCTCGTCACCGGCGGTAGCCGCGGCATCGGCAAGATGATCGTAGAAGGCTTCCTCGCCGCCGGGATCGAGCGCGTCTACATCAGCGCGCGCAAGATCAACGAGATCGAGGAAACCTGCGCCGAACTGGGCGACAGGGTGATCGGCATTCAGGGCGACCTGTCGACCCTGGACGGGATCGAGGCACTGGTCGCGGAGCTTTCGAGCCGCGAAACCAAGCTCGACATCCTCGTCAACAATGCCGGCGCGGCCTGGGGCGTCGACTATCTCGAATTCCCCGAGGCGGGCTGGGACAAGGTGATGGATCTCAACGTCAAGACGCCGTTCTTCCTCACGCAGAAGCTGCATAAGCTGCTGACCGCAGCGGCGAGCGCCGAGCAGCCGGGCAAGGTGATCAATATCACCTCGATCGACGGCCAGCGCGTCAATCCGTGGGAAACCTACAGCTACCAGGCATCGAAGGCCGCGCTGATCCACCTCACGCGGCGGATGGCCGCGCGGCTGGTCAACGACCATATCTACGTGACGAGCCTCGCGCCGGGAGCGTTCCCGTCGAACATGAACCGGGCTGCTCGTGACTTCGAGGAGCAGTCGGCCGCGGGCATCCCCAGCAAGCGAGTAGGCGACAAATTCGATATGGGCGGTACCGCGGTCTATCTGGCGAGCCGCGCGGGGGACTACACCATCGGCGAAACGCTGACCGTCGATGGCGGTATCGTCAACGCGCTGCTGCCGAATCATTTCGCGCAGCCGGGCTAACGCGCCAGCGCGGAGCGGGCGTCAGGCGCACAAGACGCGATTGCGGCCTTCGGACTTGGCGCGGTACAGCGCCTCGTCGGCCTGTTTGAGCGTGGCGGCATTGGCCTCCGCCCCGCCGGTCGCGAGCGCCACGCCGCCCGAGAAGGAAATGAGTCCCATCGGCTCGTCGGTCTCGCGCAGCTTGAATTCCTTAGCGGCGAGTGCGTCGCGCGCGTGATCGAGCAGCTTGGCGCCCGCTTCCGCGTCGGTCGAGGGCATGACGAAGATGAATTCCTCGCCGCCCCAGCGACCGACGAAATGGGGCCGGCAGATGTCTTCGAGCGTCTTGGCGACGAGCTTGATCACGCGGTCGCCGACGCCATGGCCGTAGCGGTCGTTGACCGACTTGAACTTGTCGATGTCGCACAGGGCTATGGCGCGCGGCTTGCCCTCATCCGCCAGCTCGGCGAGATGCGCCTCGATCGCGCGGCGGTTGGGAAGGCCGGTAAGCTCGTCGCGCTGCGCATCGTTGCGCGCCGCCTCGAGTTCCTCGCGCAGTACCTTCACTTCGTCCATCGCTTCGGTCAGCTGGCCCTGCGCCTGCTGCGACTGCTCGATCATGCGCGCGACGATGGTCAGCGTGTTGGCGCTGTCGCCGGTCAGGTGGTCGGCTTCCTCGGTCAGCTCGCGCGCGAAGGCCCCCGTCGCATCTGCAGCGGAAGACGCCAGTTCGCCCAGCTTGATCGTCTGGTGCCGTAAATGCGCGGCGCGCTCGCCCTGCGCCTTGTCGGTCAGGCCGTAGATCGCCGCGCCGCCGTGGCGGTCGAAGATCGTGTCCACCTCTTCCTGCTTGATGCGGTAGCCCTCATCGACAATTTTCTGGATGGCCCGGCCGATCGGAGACCCGCTGTCGAACAGCGCGATATAGGCGAGGGTATAGTTCTGCGGACTCGGCGGCAGGCCATGGCTTCTGAGAAAGGCCATCGTCTTGTCGCCCTTGTCGAAATCAACTGCGGCCATCGCTACCCTGCAAAATCGAAGTCTTCGCGCGGAGACTCACATGACCCTATGCCGCGCATTGGTTGACAAATCGCATCCACAGCGGGCCGCAGCAAGACAGATTGCAAGGCGTGATCAGGCCATCAGCTCGCGGACGAAAGGAATCAATCCGGTCTGGCGCTGGCGCTTCATGCGCTCGGCGTCGAGAATTTCGCGAACCTGCGCAAAACAGGCATCGACGTCCTCATTGATGACGACGTAGTCATAGGCGTCCCAGTGGCTGATCTCGGCGCGCGCGCGCTCCATCCGCGCCGAGATGACCTCGTCGCTGTCGGTATCGCGGCTGCGCAACCGGCGCTCGAGCTCGGCAATGCTCGGCGGCAGGATGAACACGCGGACCACGTCCTGCTGGTCCTT
>JBFOLW010000026.1:0-2530 GCA_040830305.1 Erythrobacter sp. | reverse complement strand
GCCGCCTCCGCCGCCTCCGCCCCCGCCGCCGCCGGCGCCGGTCTGCGAGACGGGTCCGTACATCGTCTTCTTCAACTGGGACGAATCGGCGATCACTCCGGAAGCAGCGACGATCCTCGACAACGCGGTTTCGGCCTACGCAAACTGCGGCACGGCAGCGGTCATGCTGGCCGGTCACACCGACACCTCGGGTTCGACGACCTACAACATGGGTCTCGCCGAGCGTCGTAACGACTCGGTCCGTGGCTACCTGACCAGCCGCGGCATCCCCGACGGTCGCATCACCAGCGAAGCATTCGGTGAAAGCCAGCTTCGCGTGCCGACCGCCGACGGTGTCCGCGAACTGCAGAACCGTCGCGTCGAAATCACTTACGGTCCGGGCTCGGGCATGTAAGCGACGGCGACTAGCCAAAATACGAGAAGGGGCCGGAGCAATCCGGCCCCTTTTTCGTTGTCCCTAGGAACCGAGTTCAGAGGGAACGACAATCATGTATCGCAGCATCCTGATCGCCGCCATCACCGCACCACTGCTTTCGGCCTGCTCCACGGTCGGCGAACTACCGAGCGAACGCGTTGGCGAAACCACGCTGCGCTTTGCCAACGGGCTACCGGCCGGCACGGTCCAGCTCTTGAGCAATGGCCAGCAGATCACTGTTGCAGTTGCGGCGATCGGCCTGACCCCCGGCGAGCATGGCTTCCACCTGCACACGACGGGCAAATGTACCGCACCGGACTTCAAGAGCGCTGGCGGCCATCTCAATCCAGGCGGCGCCAGCCACGGCTCGCTCTCGCCCGGTGGCAAACATCTCGGCGATATGCCCAACCTGGCGATCGACGCCAACGGCACGGGTCGCGCCGAAGTCGCCTTGCCCGGATATGCACCGAACGTACTCGACGCCATCTTCGACGATGACGGCGCCGCTGTGGTGATCCACGCCGGACCGGACGATTCCAGGACAGATCCCGCAGGCGATGACGGACCGCGCGTTGCCTGCGGCGTCCTGAAACGCGCCTAGACTTCCTCGCCAGCCTCCCGCGCCCTTTCGAGCACCGAGCTTGCTGCCGCAGGCACCAGCTTGAGCGCGAGCAACAAGAGCACGAAGCCGAACGGGGCTGCGACCAGCGTGGACAACATGCCGGTGCTCAGCCCTCCCTCGCTGACGGCCGAAACATAGCCCGCGAGGAATGGGCCAATGCCGAGCCCGATCAATGTGGTGGACAGGAAGAAAATTGCCGTCGCCATCCCGCGCATGCGCGGGAGGACCAGCGCCTGGCTGCTCGCCGCGGCTGCGCCAAGAGCCGAGGCCGACGTCATCTGGGCGAGGAAGCTGGCCACGTAGAAGATCGGGAGGCTGTCGGTGGTATAGGCGACCACGATCGGCGGAAGCGAAGCCACGAGGCCGAACAGGATCACCATGACGCGGCCGTTCTCGAACCTTTCGAGCAGATAGTCCGCCATCCGCCCACCAAGAATGACGCCAAGGAAACCGGCCAGTGCCGAAGGCGCACCGAGGAACCAGCCGAGATCGGTCTTGTCAGCCCCAAGCACGCGTTCGGCATAGGGCGCGCCCCAATAGGATGCGGCATAGGCCATGAAGGCGACCGTGCCGTAGCCGAGCACCACGCTCAGGAAGGCAGGTGAGCCCCAGGTCAGGCGGAAGGTCGGCAGATCGCGAGTGAACAGCGCGGTGGCCCAGCTGAACACGGCATAGTAGCCGACGCCGAGAAACAGCCACTGATCGCTGATCGGTACGCCTGCCGCTGTCAGGCCAACAGCCTCGGAAAGAAAGGCCGACGCACCCGGGGTGATGCTGGTCAGGAAAATGGCGAGCGCGGTGAAACCGGCAAGTCCGGCAAGATTGATGGCGAATGCGCCTACACCGCGCTGGAAGGCCCCGATCAGCGTGAAAGGCGGGATGACCTGAAACAACTCCTGAAAGAAGCCACGGAAGGGACGCGGGTTCTCGGGTGTAGGAAGGCCGTCGATGGCGCCGCGCACCGGTTCGCGCAGTGTCAACACCCACAGCGCGAGCAGAAGGCCGGGCAAACCCACGGCAAGGAACGCCGCCTGCCACCCGACGAGGCCCAGCGGGCCGCCGCCGGGATAGGCCTCGTTCCAGTTCTCGACCACAAGGCCGCCGATCAGCAGGGAAATGCCGCCGCCGATGTACAGTCCGCTCGAGTAGATCGCGAGCGCCGTTGCCCTGAGGCGCGCAGGGAACCAGTCGGAAATGAGCGAATAGGCCGAGGGGCTGGCGGTCGCCTCGCCCACACCCACGCCGACCCTGGCGGCGGTCAGCATGCCGGCATTCTTCGCAAACCCCGACAGGGCGGTCATGGTCGACCACAACGCCAATCCGATGCTCATCAGCCGGACACGCTTCCAGCTGTCGGCGAGCTTGCCGAGCGGGATCCCGAACAGCGCGTAGAACACGGCGAAGGCCGTGCCGTAGAGGAATCCGAGATAGTCGTCCTCGACCCCGAGATCGGCCTTGATGTCATTGGCTAGGATCGAAAGGATCTGCCGATC
>JBFOLW010000025.1:0-2478 GCA_040830305.1 Erythrobacter sp. | reverse complement strand
TCGACGATCCGATCCCCCCGCTGGCACCGGTAACGAGGGCGGTCTTGCCTTCGAGGCTGAACATCACGCGTTCTCCTTCGCGAAATTCTCGAGATCTTCCATGGTGACGAGGCTGACCGTGGTCGCCTCCTTGTCGATGCGCCCGACCATCGGGCCAAGTACCTTGCCCCCCAATTCGACAAACCGCTCGACGCCCGCCTCGCGCATGGCGAGCACGCTTTCGCGCCAGCGGACGCGGCCGGTGATCTGCTCGACCAGAAGCGCCTGTTCTTCGGCCGGGTCGGTCACCCGCGCGGCGGTCACGTTGGCGAAGAGCGGAACGGTGAAGGCCTGCGGCGGCGTATCGCCGAGCGCATTCTTCATCCGCAGCGCGGCAGGCCCCATCAGCGAGCAATGGAAGGGCGCCGAAACGGGCAGCTTGATGCCACGCTTGATACCGTGGTCCTTGGCCATCTCGATCGCGCGGTCGATCGCCTCGGCGTGGCCGGAGATGACGACCTGCGTCGGGTCGTTGTCGTTTGCGACCTCGCAGACCTGGCCCTGCGCGGCGGCGTCGGCCAGCGCGGTTGCCTTGTCGATATCCGCACCGAGCAGTGCCGCCATCGCGCCGACACCGATCGGCACAGCGTCCTGCATGGCGATGCCCCGCAGCCGCAGCAGCTTGGCGGTATCGGTCAGCGAGAAAGCACCCGCTGCGCACAGCGCGCTGTATTCGCCCAGCGAGTGACCCGCGACGCATTCGGCCTTGTCGGCCAGGGCGACGCCGAACTCTTTCTCGAGCACGCGGGCCGTGGCGACCGAATTGGCCATGATCGCGGGCTGCGCATTGGCCGTCATGGTCAACTCGCTTTCCGGCCCGTCCTTCATCAGCGCGAAAAGCTTCTGTTTCAGCGCCTCGTCGACCTCTTCGAACACCTCGCGCGCATAGGCGCTGGCATCGGCGAGACCGGCACCCATGCCGACCTTCTGGCTGCCCTGTCCGGGAAAGATGAATGCAGTCATGAAAATCTCCTCGCGAGCGCGCCTAGGCTCGTGCGCGGCGCGCCTCAAGCCCGAAGGGAACAATTGTGTTGGCAGCATCATGGCCGATGTCGGCGCGCCCGAGGAAACGGATGCCGCTGCGCGCGCACCAATCCTGCGTGATGGCGAGTTCGTCGCTACCGAACGGCCGGTCGTTCTCTGGCACCTCGCTGACCCGCCCGAGTCGCAGGCCCGCGATGCCTTTGAGGTGCTGCGTCACATGGAAGAACATCCGGTCGATGGCATAGTGATGCTCGGCCACTTCCTCGACCATCACGACATGACCCGAAAGGTCGGGCGCGAGTTCGGTCCCTACCAGCATCGCCAGCGTGGTCAGGTTGAAGGCCACGGCCGGCCGATCGTCGAGATGCGGTTCCAGCCCGGCCTCCCCTCCCTTGAGCCAGTCGAGCGCGCGCTCGATCGCCGCTGCACCGCCCTCGCGCCTGATGTCGCCCGCCAGCGGGCCATGGGCAACGCGGCCGATGCCGTGCCGGTAGAGCGCACCGAGCAGGAAACCGGTGTCCGAATAGCCCAGATAGGACTTGGCGCAGGCTTCCTCGTTCATCCCGGTGATCGCCCGCGCGGCAATGCGGTTGGATCCGTAACCCCCCATCGCAAACCACACTGCGTCGTAACCGGGATCGTTGGTACACTCCAGCAGCGCCGCAAGCCGTATTTCATCGCTACCGGCGAAATGCCCCTCTTCGAGAAAACATTGCTCGTGAAAATGCAGCGACACATCCTCGCGCCCTGCCACCAGAGCATCGAGAGCATCGGCCCGTTCGCGCTTTAGCGGTTTTCCCGGGGCGCAGATCGCAATTTTGACCATCCGCGACTGCTAGCGTGCTTGTGTCGCGCGGCACAACTCAATAGCTGCACCGGCATGAGCGATATGCCCACCCCAGACGAATTGTTCGCGCGCCCTTTCTTTTTCTGCGGTATCGGCGGATCGGGAATGCTGCCGCTGGCGCAAATCCTGAAAGGACGCGGCTGCACGGTCGAAGGATCGGACCGGAGCAACGACCAGGGGAGAACGCCCGAGAAGTTCGGTGCGCTTGAACGGCAGGGTTTCGTGCTGCACCCGCAGGACGGCAGCGGGATCGTCTCGGGCGAGCAGATCCTTGTCGCCAGCGCGGCAGTCGAGGACAGCGTTCCGGAAATGCAACGGGCGAAGGAACTCGATTGTCTGCGTCTCAGCCGCGCCGAGCTCAACTCGATCCTGTTCAACACCAGCGGCGCCGGGCTGGCGGTGGCCGGAACCAGCGGCAAGTCGACCGTGACCGGAATGCTCGGCTGGATCCTGCACGCCTGTGGGCGCGAACCGACGATCATGAACGGCGCGGTGATGAAGAATTTCGTCTCGCCCGAACGGCCCTATGCGAGCGCTGTGGTGGGAGGTCAGAGCCTTTATGCCAGCGAGGTGGACGAGAGCGACGGTTCGATCGCGCTCTACCGCCC
>JBFOLW010000024.1:0-10664 GCA_040830305.1 Erythrobacter sp. | reverse complement strand
TACGTGCCCGGTTGGTAGGCGATGTTGGGGAAACACCGAGTAAGGGTTATCCCATAGTTGCTGGAGTGCTACGGAAATGGGACAGTCTCAGACCGTTTACTACATCGTCGATGCCGATCTCGAGCGGCGCAATGCGCTCAGTCGGGCAATCGGTCAGCATGCGCGTGCGGTTCCTTTGGAGTCCGTCGATGAGATCGGCGGGCACTGGGCCCATGGAGCCTGCTTTCTGGTCCATGATTGCCAGCACGCAATCGCAGAATGCTCCAAGCTGCTGAGCCAGTCAGATCAAGACGCGTCGATCCTCGCCTATCGCGACCGCGTCGATGTCGAAACTGTGTTCGATGCACTCGATCGCGGTGCAGTTGGCTATTTCGAGTTTGAAGCTGATGCGCCGGACCCTTTCGAGAAAATCGAAATCCTGCGCAGCCGAAGCCTGCGCGAACAAGGCTTGCGCCACCGGCGGCAGTCGGCGGTTCGCCGCCTCGAACAGCTCAGCCAGCGTGAGCGCGAAGTGCTTTGCGCCGTCGCCGAGGGCCATTCGAACAAGGCGATTGCCCGTCAGCTGTCGATCAGTCCGCGAACCATCGAGATCCACCGGCGGAATGTGATCGCCAAGCTCGACGTGGCCAACAGCATCGGGGCTGTTCGCGTGGCGATGGAAGCGTCTTTATAGGTTCTCGCCGCCGTTCCCGCTCTTGGTCGCCGCAATGACGGCGACGAGAGCCTGCGCATAGGCACCGAGCAGGGCGATCACCGGATCGTCGGCGAAGAAGTTTCCTTCCTCCACATCATCGGCGATCTTCACGAGACCGGACGAGGCTCCGATGGCCGAACTCGTAATCAATATGCCGCGATTGGGGCCGACGAGTTCCACGGCTGCGCAAAGTTGGGCGTCCACTTCAAGAAGCTGTGCCAGGCGAGCATTGTCTGCCCGGCTCGCCAGATGGGGCGAAAGCGCTGGGGGCGCGTCGTCGAGGAGCTCGGCCAGTGCCTCGATAGCGTGATTGGAGGTCGGAAAACCGCCGACCGAACATGTATCGACGAATGAGAGAATTCGGCCTTCCCAAGGCGACATCAGGTAAACCCTTAATCGTGTGCGCCGACTAGCGGACGCGCTGCGGTGCGATTACACCGCAAAGGCCCAGGATGTCATCAGGGCTGTTACGTACGGTCCGGGCTTTTTCGCAGCTTTCCGGCGGCAGGCAGGGAATGCCTTGCGTTTAGCGATCGGCAATTGCGAGGCGCAGCTTGGAGAGCGCCGATGATTTGAGCTGATGAACCCGCGGGACGCTCACATCGAGGACCGCGGCGATCTCGGTGAGGTTCAGCTCCTCGATAAAATGCAGTTTGACGACCAGCTGCAAACGCTCGGGCAGGGTGGCGATCGCCGCGGCGAGGGCATCCCTGTCGTCGGCCTCGAGCAACCTGGCTTCGGCATCGGGTTCCTCGGAGGTGAACGCGGGATTGGCGTCGGAGTAGCAGTCCTCGAGATCGACGACGCGTGTCGCGAGTTGCGTGCGCATGTCGTGATACTCCTCCACCGATATGCCCATCGCAAAGGCGATTTCCTCGGCGGAGGGATCGCGGCCAAGAGTATTGCGCAGTTCGTCGACCGTACCCTCGATGCGGCGGCGTTGCGCCGCCGCCCCGCGGGCCAGCGGAGATTGCGAGCGAAGCAAGTCGATCATGGCCCCGCGAACCCGCATCTTGGCATATGCGGCAAAGCCGTCCTCGCCGGGGCGGTCATGACGCAGGGCGCATTCGGTCAGCGCGATCATCCCGGCCTGGAGCAGATCGTCCACGTCGAGCGAGGCGCCGCAGCTTCCCACGTAATACCACGCTAGCTTGCGGACCATGGGCAGGAACTTGCCAATGCGCTGGTTGATCTCGCTCGCATACGCGCGCTGCGCATTGAAATTGGAGTGGTCGTACTTCATGCCGCGAGGGCCTCCGTTTCATGGCCGAGTTGAGCAGGTTGTTCGGGTGCTTCGTCGCCAACGACTGCGATCACTTCGATCGGCTGGGCGACGGGCAGTTCGTTGATCGAAAGGACCAGGCACTGCGGCGCGCGCAGGCGCAGCAGGGCGGTCAGCGCGCGGCGTGCGCGCGGCTGGACGATGAGGGCGGGGCGCGTGGCCGACGGATCTCGCTGGGAGACGATGGTGGCGATGCGTTCGCCGATCGACCGCGCAAGGTCGGGTTCGATCACGATCTCGCCGGTTGCCGGGTCCTGGAGGCCGCCGACGACCATGTCCTCGAGGCCCGCGGCCAGCGTGATCACCGGCAGTTTGGCATCGGGCGGGCAGATTTCGCCCACGATCATGGCGCCAAGATCCGCGCGGACGATGTCGATCATCCTATCGTGCTCGGCGGTCTGCTGGGCAGCAAGCGAGATGCTCGAGAAGACACGCAGCGAGTGACGCAGCGATATGCCATCGGCAAGCAGCGCCTTGAGCAAGCGGGTGACCGCGGCGAGCGTCAGCGGTTGCGGGGTGAAGGATTCGATCAGCTGGCCGTGACGGCCGCGCAGGTGGTCGAGCAGGTCGCGGACCTGGTCGGGGCCGAGAAGGTCCTGTGCCCGGGCTGCTAGCAGCTGGTGGATCTGCGTGGCGATGACGCTTTCCGGGTCTACCGCGAGGTAGCCTTCAGCCACAGCCAGGTCGCGAGCGCCCGGATCGATCCACAAAGCGGGACAGCCGAAGCTGGGGTCGACCGTCGCTTCGCCGGGAACCGCCTGCGAATGCATGACCTCGCCGGTGTCGATCGCGAGCAGGTGGTTGGGCTTGATCTTGCCGCCGCCGATCGTCGCACCGCCGAGCGTGATGCGGTAGGCGTCGGGTTCCACCTCGAAGCTATCCTCGATGCGGAATTGCGGGATGATGAAGCCGAAGGTCTGGCACATCTGCTTGCGCAGGCCGGTCAGTCGGGCAACCAGCGTCGCGCCACGCTTCTCGTCGGTTAGGTGGATCAGCCCGTAGCCGAGCTGGATCGTTACCAGCGTCTGGTCGGAAACTTCGTCGATCGAGATATGTGCGGGATCGGGTGTGACCACCGGTTCGGGGACATTCTGTGCCGCTTCCTGGCGTTTGCGCAGGCTGTGCCACAACCAGAACGCGCCTGCCGACAGAGGCAGGATGATCGATTGCGGCATCGCCGGAATGCAGCCGATGACGAACAGGATGCAGGCGACGGGCAGCCAGATCTTGGGATCGGCGAGCTGGCCGCTGATCTGGCCGGTCAGGTCGCGCGCGTCGGAAACGCGCGTCACGATGACGGCAGCGGCGATCGACAGGAGCAGCGCGGGGACCGAAGCGACCAGCGCATCGCCGATCGCCAGAGTGACGTAGAATTCGGCCGCTTCGCCAGCCGACAGATCGTGCGTGGTGACGCCCAGCACGAGGCCGGCGATCACGTTGATGAGCAGGATCAGCAGCGCGGCGACGGCATCGCCTTTGACGAACTTGCTGGCACCATCCATCGAACCGTAGAAGTCGGCTTCGGTCGCGATTTCACGGCGCCGGGCCTTCGCTTCATCGGCGGTAAGCAGGCCGGCCGCGAGATCGGCATCGATCGCCATCTGCTTGCCGGGCAGGGCGTCGAGGGTGAAGCGCGCCGAAACTTCCGACACGCGTCCCGCACCCTTGGTCACGACCATGAGGTTGATGATCATCAGGATGAGGAAGACGAAGATGCCGACGGCGAAATTGCCGCCGATGAGGAAGGCTCCGAATGCCTCGATCACCTTGCCGGCTGCCGCGCCTCCTTCGTGCCCGTTGAGCAGAACGATACGTGTCGAAGCGACGTTGAGCGCCAGCCGCAGGAGCGTGGCGAACAGCAGCACCGAAGGAAAGGACGAGAAGTCGAGTGGCTTCTCGGCGTTCATTGCCGCCATCAGCACCGAGACCGAGAGCGCGATGTTCATGATGAAGAACACGTCGAGCAGCATCGCCGGGATCGGCATCACCATCAGCAGGATGATGGTCAGGATGCCGACCGGCAGAGCGAGCCCGGGATTGAGGAACTGACGCACGCTCACAGTCCAAGCGCCTTGAACTTGCCATAGGCGGCAGCGATCTGCTGGTTAGCGCGGCTTCCGCCGGCGCCGCCGTCACCGAATGTCGAGCGCAACGTATCCGCCATCGACGGACGTGGGCCGCTTTCGGAGGGAAGCGATGGCATGCTCATGCTGCCGCGATGGTGCGACGAAGCACGGAATCGCGGTTGCGAGGCGAGGCTGGCAAATTCGGACGCGACCCCGCCAGATCCGGCGACGTTCGGCATCGCCGACTGGCCGTAGGCGCCTTCGACCTTGTCGCGCATCAGCGACATCACTTCGCTGACCGATCGCGGCGATCCACCCGCGTAGAATATCGAACGGTTCGCCCGTGCCGCCTGCGGCATCAGGGCCACGGCCGACTGGTCCGGATTGCTGGCGAGGACGCCGAGAAATTTCTGCGCGCCGCCCAGACCGAGAAAATGGGCGAGGTAGAGTTCGGCCGGCTCCGGCTCGCGG
The DNA here is from genome assembly GCA_040830305.1 of Erythrobacter sp. GTDB lineage: Bacteria > Pseudomonadota > Alphaproteobacteria > Sphingomonadales > Sphingomonadaceae > Qipengyuania. The sequence goes on along the minus strand of JBFOLW010000024.1, from coordinate 6,151 downwards.
CCCAGCGTGGTGCGCAGGCCCTGCGCGTTGTCCCGCGTAAGTTCGGCGGCCATCAGTGAAGAGGCATCGGCGTCGTAGCGCAGCGAGAGGATATGGTTGCGCGTTGCCGCGTCGGCTACGCGCCCGTTGGGACTGATAGCAGCGTCGGCCCAATCCATTCCGTGCTTGGCGCCATGCCGGTCGAGCGTGCGCAGCCAGGTGGAATCGATAAACTGATAAAGACCCGTCGCGCTCGAAGTCCGCGCTTTGGCGCTGGGGTTGAGGCCGGATTCGAGCTTGGCCTGCGCCAGCAGGTAGTCGAAGTCGACACCTGTCCGCTGCGCGGCACGGGCGATTGCGCCTCGTACTTCGGCGGTCTGGACTGGACTGATAGTAGGCACGAAACCTCCGGGAATTGCTTTCCCGGATGTTCAGCAAGATGCGTGCCAAAAATTTCCTGCTGGACCGCCCAAAGTTCAGGCGTGGGCCATGCTCATGTTCTGCCGCGGCAGGGCGGCATAGGGCTGGCTGTGGCCGCTTAGTGCGCCCAGGCGGTTTTGGACATTGCTGGCAATAAGGTTGCGCAGGCGGCGGTTGATCTCGTTGAGGCGGCGCACCGCGTCGAGGACGCCGAGGCATTCCTCATCGAGGCTCGACTGGTCGACCACCTCCAGCTTGGCGCACAGATCCATCTTGCCTTCGGTGCAGGTGACGATGCGATCGAGATCAAGGGCGGCAAGTGCCTGCCGCTCACCCTGCAAAAGTGCGAGCATCTGTTGCAGGGTCGCCAGCGTTTCCTTCTTGCGGGTCATTTCCCGACCTTTCCGTAGAGGCCTGCCGCAATGATCCCATCGGCAATCTCCGTGGGGATCAGCGGGTAGGTGCCGCTTTTCAGCGCCTGACGAATTTCCGCCACGCGATCGTGGTCGACGGGTACCTCACGGCCCGCCGAAACGCGCGAAGTCGAAATGGGGGCTTCGGCTTCGCGCGTTTCGGCAGCGACCTTCTGCGAGGGCGAGATTTTCCCTGCAGGCGAGACGGCCGCGCTCGGGCGCAGCACCGATCCCTGAAATTCCGGCAATCCGACAATACGCATCGTTTCGCTCCATTGACTGGTCGCTCACAAGAACGGCGAAAGATGCGAGGGTTTAACTCCCCGGCAATAAAATTTGCCGGTTACGGCAAATCGATGCCGACCTGGCCCGGCCGAATGACCACGGCGCGCAGCGTCTCGGTCCTCTCGCCGGCGGCACGGACCTTGATCCATTCGCCCTGCGCGCCATCCTCCACGGCGGATCCTTGCCGGGTCAGGGTGAAGCCCTTGCCGCGAAAGAGGATAGTGACATTCTCGCCGCGTTTAACGAGCGCTTCGCCATACTGCTGGGCAAAGCGGCCAGCTCCTCCGGCACCGCCATCGACAGCCACATAGATTCGCCAGCCCGCGCTGGGACAGGCAACCTGCACCGAACGCTGATCCCGGCCGAACCACTGCAAGTCGAGCGGCGATTGGCAGGATGAAAGTCGCAGGCGCCGGTCGACGGGCAGCTTGGCGCCGCCGGGCTGGCCGACCTCTGAACCGGTGAAATCGGCCACCGCGCGATCGATGACCGACAGGTCCATGGGCGATGCCGCCACGGCGGAAGTCGCGCCGAGCGCGGCTGCGAGTGTTGCTAGAAACTGGTGTCGCATGATCGAATCTGGCTCCGGTTCGCATAGGTGCTCCCGCTTGTCGGGAACGTTCTGCACCTATTGAGCAAGACTCGTGCCATCTTCTGCGTTGCGGAGGAAGTCGACCGAGATCACGGTTTCTTCCTTTGTATCGGGGCTCGCGACCAGCCGCGCTGCGACACCCGCAGCCTCGGCTTCGGCCAGCAAACGCTCGCCCTCCGACAGCGCCTCGGCCCGGCGTTCGGGCGTGTAGGCGATCGCAATCGTCGCCACCTGGCGTTCGTCGGTGACCGTGGCAATCAGCCATTCGCGCACGGCCTCACCCGCGCCGGGGCGGTGTACTGCCATGGCGGACGAGGCGACGGGTGCCGGCGCCTCCCGTTCCGCGCCAACCGCGGGCGCAACCGGCGGTTCGGCAGTGGAAGCCTCGTTGCCGACCGCCTGTGCCGTAATCAGGAACAGGATCAGCGCGAGGTCCGCAGTGACCGTCTGCCAGCCGGATGAACCCCGCAGGATCACGCGGCGGCCTTTCTTGCCATCGACGCTGCATCCGGAACGGCCGCTTTCTCGATTCCGCTGGCGAGCCATTCGAGCACTTCGTCACGGTCGCGCTCTTCCTGTTGCGAGCGCCGCGCGATGACATTGCCGAGCGGGGCGAAAATGAAGTTCGCGGCGACGAGGCCGTAAAGCGTGGTGACCACCGCCATCGAAATGGCGCCGACGATACCGGTGTTCTCGGGTGTTACCCCCTGCGCATGGCCGAGCGCGATCAAGGTGCCGGCAAGGCCGAGCACGGGCGCCAGGTCTGCTGCGCAGGCGAACACGCGCATGGCGGTCTGGGCATTGGCCAGCCGGACGTCTCTGAATTTCACATATTCTGCGTGCAACGACTGAATCGAGCGTTGTCTGATGATAAGGTCCGACAAGCTGTCGAACTCGGTGTCGCCGAAGTGATGGACTTCGGCGCGGATAAAGCCGTCATTGGCAATTTCCCGGATCTGGACCGCCAGGCTCGCTTTTGCCTTTGCCACGTCGAAGGGCGCATCGAGGAGGCCGCGCAACGCGCCGAGCGCGATGCGGCTGTCTGCGATACCGGAACGCAGCAGGGTTGCGGCCAATGTTCCCACGAGGACGATGGCGACCGCCACCGGGTCAAACCAGGTGTCGAGCATGAATTTGCTTCTCCTTGCCGCCAAGAACGACCGGGTTTTGCGGATATTTAACCGGCGGACGAACTTTGCCGCTGTCCGGCAAGAGCTTGCCACTTTCTGCCGGTCCCCCCCTTTTTTGCCTGCCAATTCGATTTTGGCACGCCCCTTGCTGAACATCTCCCGTAATTTCTGCGGAGGCTCAGATGAGCGACAGATTGTTTGGCATTCACGGGGCAGCACTGGAGATCCGGTCGCAGCGCATGGGTGTGCTCGGCTCGAATATCGCCAATGCGGCGACGCCCGGCTACAAGGCACGCGACGTCGACTTTGCGGCGGCATTGCAAGCGCGCCTTGGCGGGGCCGAGACGACACGCGCTACCGACAATGCTATCCAGTATCGCGTTCCGACCATGGCGAGCCTCGACGGCAACACGGTCGAGATGTCGACCGAACAGGCGGCCTTCGCCGAAAACGCCGTCGCCTACACCGCCACGCTCAACTTCCTGCGCGGACGGGTCGAAACCGTCACCCGCGCGATCAGGGGCGAATGACGATGGCCGGCCCCAACTCCTTCTTTGATATCGGCCACCGCGCCATGTCCGCGCAGCTCGTGCGGATGAATACCGCGGCCTCCAACCTTGCCAATGCCGGCTCCGTGTCGGGCAGCGAGGAAGAAGCCTACCGCCCGATGCGCACGGTGTTCGAACAGGAACTCGATCGCGCCACCGGCCTTTCGTCGGTCCGCGTGGGCGGGGTGGTGCGCGAGGATGTCGCGCCGATCCGCCGTCACGACCCCGGCCACCCTCTGGCCGATGAGAACGGCGACGTCTGGGAAGCCCCGGTCGATGAGAACGCCGAGATGGTCGAGATGCTCGAAGCGTCCCGCCAGTACCGCAACATGGTCGAGGCCATGTCGACCGCCAAGCAGCTCATGCTCGAAACGATGAGGATGAAATGATCACTCCAATTACCAACCAGGCGGCCAATTCCGCCACTTCGAACGCTCCTGTCGCAGGGCGCGGCATGGACTCGCTGGGGCAGGGTGACTTCCTGCGCCTGCTGACCGTCCAGATGCAGCAGCAGGACCCGTTCAACCCGGTCGATAACAAGGAGATGCTTGCCCAGATGGCACAGTTCTCCTCGCTCGCCGGCGTCGCTGAAACCAATTCCATGCTCGAGCGGATCGCGGACAAGCTCGACCAATTGATCGTCACCACCCAGACCGCATCCGACATTTGACCAGGGAGACCACCCATGTCCTTCTACACTTCAATCAACGGTATGAAGAACGCGCAGACCTCGCTCGGGGTGATCGCGCACAATATCTCGAACTCTGAGACCCACGGCTTCAAGCGCAGCCGCACCGAGTTCTCCGAAATCGTCGCCGGTTCGGCACTTTCCAACCCGCGCATGATCCAGGGCATCGGTTCCTCGGTTTCCTCGATCACGCAGAACTTCGCCCTCGGCCCGGTCGAGCAGACCGGTTCGGCCCTCGATCTCGCGATCACCGGAGACGGCTTCTTCACCACGCGGTCGACCACCGACGGCTCCACGCTCTACACCCGCGCCGGTTCGTTCACGATGACCGGGACCGGACATATCGCCGACAGTGCGGGCAACCGCCTGCAGGTCTTCCCGGTCGATGCCAACGGCCAGGTGACCGGCAACACGAGGTCCGACGCACAGGTTCCCGCAGTGAATGCTGCCGGTTCGGAATTCGCCGGTGTTACCATTACCTCGACCGGCCTCGTGCAGGCTTCCTACGCCGACGGTTCGGTCGAGCCGGTCGGTGCCGTGGCACTCGCCAGCTTCATCTCGCCCACGGGCCTGAAGAAGGTCGGCTCGGCAAACTGGGAAAGCACCGGGCTTTCGGGCCAGGCTACCTACGGTTCACCGGGATCGGGCGCCTATGGTTCGCTGCTTTCGGGCGCGCTTGAACGCTCGAACGTCGACATCGCCGAAGAGCTCGTCAGCCTGATTACCGCGCAGCGGAATTTCCAGGCCAATGCCAAGGCGATCGATACCGCGACCCAGATCTCGCAGACGGTCATCAACCTGCGGAGCTGATCGCCATGGACCGCCTTATCCATACAGCGCTTTCGGGCATGCGGGCGTCGATGGACAGCCAGCGCGTCATCGCGAGCAACATGGCGAATGCCAATACGCTCGGGTTTCGTGCGGAGCTGCTCGATCAGCGCGCGATCACCATCAAAGGCCAACCCAACGAGGCTCGCGCGATGCAAACCGCGCGTGTCCGCGGCGCGGATATGGCGGCGGGCGAGATCATCGAAACCGGTCGCGATCTCGACATCGCGATGGAGACAGATGCGCTGATGGCGGTGCAGGCTACGGATGGAACCGAAGCCTACACCCGCCGGGGCGACCTGTCGGTCTCCGCCACCGGCCTGCTCGTCAACGGCGAGGGACTTCCGGTACTCGGTGACAACGGCCCGATTACCATCCCTCCGGTCGGAATTCCGGCAATCGCGCCCGACGGCACGATTACGATCGCCGACCCGGCAACGCCCGAACAGGCCCCGGCCGAAATCGGACGGATCAAGCTGGCGGCGTGGGAAGGTTCGCCGGTCAGCAAGGGTCTCGACGGGCTGTTCCGGGTCGAGGGCGGCGGGATCCTGCCGACCGACGAGGCCGCCTCGGTCAAGGTCGGGGCTCTCGAGCAGTCGAATGTGAAAACCACCGAAGTTCTGGTCGACATGATCAACGCGCAGCGGCTCTTCGCCATGCGCAGCAAGGTCATCTCCACCGCACGCGAAATCGACGAAAGCGGCGCGCAGCTCATGCGCCTCGGCTAATCAGGGGAAAGGATAACCCATGCCCACTTCAGCCCTTCAGGTCGCCCGCACCGGGCTCGAGGCGCAGGATGCGCGGATGCGCGTCATCGCCAACAACCTCGCCAACGTCGGCACCACCGGCTTCAAGCGCGACCGCGCCAATTTCGCGACGCTCGCCTACCAGGACGCACGCGTCGCCGGGCAGCGCTCGTCGGGCGAGACCGCCTATGCCACCGGGCTCAACCTGGGAACCGGCGTCGCGGTCCAGTCGACTAGCCAGATCATGACGCAGGGTGCGCTCAACAACACCGACAACGCCTTCGACCTCGCGCTCGACGGCGACGGCTATTTCCAGATCGAGATGCCCGGCGGGCAGGTCGGTTATACCCGTGCGGGTAACTTCACGCTGTCTGCCGAAGGCCAGCTGGTCACCCAGCAAGGCTATGCCGTGCAGCCCGCGATCACGGTGCCGGAAGGGGCCACCGCGATCTCGATCTCGCCCGATGGCACCGTGTCGGCACAACTTCCCGGCGAGGCCGCGCCGGCCGAACTGGGCCAGAT
>JBFOLW010000023.1:0-4159 GCA_040830305.1 Erythrobacter sp. | reverse complement strand
TGGTGGACCTATCCCGGCGACACCTATGGCGCGCAGGGCATTTTCGGACAGGCGATCACCATCGTCCCGGAAGAGCGGCTGGTCGTCGCGATCGTCAGCAACTGGCCGACCGCGACCAGCAGCGATCATCGCGCGGGGTTTCGCGACCTGGTAGGGACAATCGCCGCGGCACTCGACGACTGAGCGGGGCTGCGGCCCCTCAGTAGGAGCGGTAGGCGCCCTGGCCGCTGTAGCGGGCGAGGATGCTGTCGTGTACGATCGGGCTCAGCAGCTCGCTGAACGCACAGCCGACCATGCAGTTTTCCCACCACACGACCTGCGCCTGCAGCGACTCGAGCCCGGGCAGGGTCAGCCAGCACAGCTGGCCTTCGTGCATCCGGTTGAGCGCGGCGGCCGAAAAGCCCGAGATGGAGAGATCGTGGATCACGGTCTGGAACGCGCGGCCTCCGCTGGCCCGCAGCTGTCCGGGAATGGTCAGCTTCGTCCGCGGTGCGCAGCGATCTTCCTGCGCTGCGAGCGTATAGCGATCCCTCGACTGGTGGATCATTTCGGCGGCCTTCCTCGATCAGTGCGACTCACATCACTCCGTATTTAGCCGAAGCGATGCGCCGATTCTGGCCCGATCGGGGTTGAGAAGTCCTGACCGTGCTTGGTTAACTCAACCCTCGACGCGCTCGCGATGAAGCCCGTCGAACCCGTTAACCAGCAACTCGACCAGCCGGTCGGCGACCGTTTCGGGCTCTTTCACCGTCTTGGGGTCTTCGCCGGGGTAGGCTTTGGCGCGCATGGCAGTGCGGGTCGCACCGGGATCGATCAGCGCCACGCGGACTTTGGAGATTTTCTCGACTTCCTGTGAATAGCTTTCGAGGAGGTTGTCGAAGGCGGCCTTGGTGGCGCCGTATGCGGACCAATAGGCGCGCGATGTCGCACCGACGCTGCTGGTCAAGCCAATGACGCGGCCTGCGTCGGCCCGCTTCAGCAGCGGATCGAAGTTGGCCAAGAGCGCCTGCGTGGCGAGGAAATTGACCGTCAGCGCCTGGCTGAGCTGCTTGCCGTCGATCTGCGTCACGGGTGTGAGCGCGGGCAGGTAGGCACCCGAGATGACCAGGCAGTCGAGTTTGTCCCAGCGTCCGGCGATCGCCGAGGCGAGGCGGGCAATCCCGTCGCTTTCGTTGAGATCGACCGGAGCGATGGTCGAAGCCCCGCCGGCCTCGTGAATCGCATCCTCGACCGCTTCGAGCGCACGGACATCGCGCGCCGTCAGCACCACATGCGCCCCGGCAGCTGCCAGCGCCCGTGCGGTGGCGGCACCGATCCCCTTGCTCGCTCCGGTGACGAGAGCGAGGCGATTGTCGAGCGGTTTCGTCATCAGGCGACCTGTTCGGATGGGAATGCCAATTTGTGTTGCTTGTCGTCGCGCCGCGCCATGTCGGTCAGCGACGTGGGGTAGTCGCCGGTAAAGCAGGCATCGCAGAACTGCGGGCAGGCCGAGTTGCGCGGCTTCTCGCCGACGGCGCGGTAGAGCCCGTCGATCGACACGAAGGCGAGGCTGTCGGCTTTGATGAACTCGCGCATCGGTTCGACATCCATGCGCGCCGCGAGCAGCTTGGAGCGTTCGGGCGTGTCGACGCCGTAGAAGCAGCTGTGCGCGGTCGGCGGGCTGGCAACGCGGAAGTGGACTTCGGTCGCGCCGGCATCGCGCATCATCTCGACGATCTGCAGGCTGGTGGTGCCGCGCACGATGCTGTCGTCGATCAGGACGATCCGCTTGCCCTCGACCAGCGCGCGGTTGGCATTGTGCTTGCGCTTGACGCCCGAATGGCGCGCGCCGTCGCTCGGCTGGATGAAGGTGCGCCCGACATAGTGCGAACGGATGATGCCCAGTTCGAAGGGGATGCCCGATTCCTGCGCATAGCCGATCGCGGCGGGTACGCCGCTGTCAGGCACGGGCACGATGAGGTCGGCCTCGACCGGTTTCTCGCGCGCGAGTTCGGCGCCGATCGCCTTGCGCGCTTCGTAAATGCTGCGCCCGTCGAACACCGAGTCCGGGCGGCTGAAATAGACGTGCTCGAAGATGCACGGGCGCGCCGAGTGGTTGCCGAAGGGATGGAGCGAATCGACATTGCCGTCGAAATCGACCTTGATCACTTCGCCCGGTTCGACCTGGCGGACGAATTCGGCACCGACCACGTCGAAGGCGACGGTTTCGGAGGCGAACAGCGTGGCATCGCCGATGCGGCCCATCTGCAGCGGGCGGATGCCGAGGGGATCGCGGCAGGCGATCATGCCCTCGGGCGTCATCACGATCAGCGCATAGGCGCCTTCGAGCAACCGCAACGCGTCGATCAGCCGGTCCATGATCGTGGGATAGCGGCTGGTGGCGACGAGGTGGATGATCACCTCGGTATCGCTGGTCGACTGGAAGATCGAGCCGCGCCGGACGAGATCTTCGCGCAGCATGCCCGCATTGGAAATGTTGCCGTTATGCGCGACCGCGAAACCGCCACTGGCAAGATCGGCGTAGAGCGGCTGGATGTTGCGCAGCCCCGAACCGCCGGTGGTCGAATAGCGCACATGACCCGCAGCCATCATCCCCGGCAGTTCGGCGATTGCTTCCTGCGAGGAGAAATTCTCCGCCACATGGCCGAGCCCGCGACGGGTGAAGAATTCGGCCCCGTCGAAACTGGTGATACCGGCCGCCTCCTGGCCGCGGTGCTGCAGCGCGTGGAGGCCCAGTGCGGTGGCGGCGGCGGCATCGGTCGCATTGACTGCGCCGAACACGCCGCACTCTTCGCGCAGCTTGTCGCCATCCTCGTCGAGAAACGGGTGGGTAAGGTTCATCGAATGGCCTGTCCGCGGCGGCTGATCGGGATGGCCGCCCCAATGGCGCTGTTACGCGCCGATTACAAGGGTAGTGCGACCGATGCCCTCCGACTGGATGACACGATTTCGTTGCACGGCACGCCTTGGCTGCCTAAACGCGTGGGACCTTACAGACGCAGACCAGGGCCGCCTTGATCCTCTCTCCCTTCGAATGGACGATCGCCAAACGCTACCTGCTTCCGGGCAAGGGCGAGGCATTCATCGCGCTGGTCGCCAGCATCTCGATCGGCGTCGTGATGCTGTCGGTCGCCATGCTGGTTGTCGTGATGAGCGTGATGAACGGCTTCCGTGCCGAATTGCTCGACAAGATCGTCGGGCTCAACGGGCATGCTATCGTCCAGGCCTATGGCGGGCGGCTCGACGACTGGGAGAATGTTCTCGCCAGGGTCGAGGAGACGCCGGGCGTGGTCGACGCCTCGCCGCTGATCGAGCAGCCGCTGCTGACCAGCTTCAACGGACGGGTCGAGGCGATCCTCGTGCGCGGCAATACGCCGCAGGACCTCCAGGAGCTGTCGACCAAGGCGATCAGCGGCAATTTCGCTGCGCTCCAGCCGGGCGCAAGCAAGGTCGCGATCGGTGTCCGCCTCGCCGAAAACATCGGCGCGCGCGTGGGTGACACGATCACGATCATCAACCCGCAGGGCCGCTCGACACCCTTCGGCACGGTGCCGCGGCAGGTGGGCTACGAGGTGGCCGCCATCTTCGAGGTCGGGGTTTACGATTACGACGGGGCCTTCGTCGTCATGCCGATGCAAGATGCGCAGACGCTGCTGCTGATCGGCGATACCGTGGGCATGATCGAAGTCACCGTGGAGGACGCCGATGCCGTCGGAGAAATCCTCGAACCGGTCCAGCGCGCGGTGCAGGGCAGGGCGGTCGTTTCCGACTGGAAAACCATCAACTCGACGCTGTTCGAAGCGCTCCAGGTCGAACGCGTCGCGATGGCATTTGCCCTGAGTTTCATGGTCCTGGTCGCGGCATTTAACATTCTTTCGAGCCTGGTCATGCTGGTGCGCGCCAAGACGCGCGACATCGCGATCATGCGGACCATGGGCGCGACGCGCAAAAGCCTGATGAAGATCTTCGTCACCACCGGGTTCACCGTCGGGGCGATCGGGACGGTGGCCGGCCTGGTGCTCGGTTTCCTCATTCTCACCTTCCGCCAGCAGATCGTCACCGGGATCGGGTTCCTGACGGGGGTCGAACTGTGGGACCCTCAGGTCCGCTTCCTGACCACGCTGCCGTCCAAGACCGACCCGGTCGAGGTCGTGCTGAT
>JBFOLW010000022.1:0-25117 GCA_040830305.1 Erythrobacter sp. | reverse complement strand
GCTCGGGCACGAACAGGCGGCGGCCGCACGAAAGGTAGGCGGCGGAGCGGCAGGTTTTGCCGAAACGGGGCGCACCTACGTTCGCTTTGCTCTCGCCCACCCCGCACTATTCCGCCTGATGTTCACGCAGGGCAGACCCGCGGATGGCAGTGAAAAGCCCGATGAAGCGCGCGCCTTGCTGACCGCCAATACGCAAGCGCTGGCGAGCGATCCCGAACGCGCAGAAATCCTTGCCCTGCAGGCCTGGTCGATCGCGCATGGCATCGCCATGCTCATGCTCGACGGGCGTATTCCGGCAGACGATGCGCTGATCGAGCAGATGCTCGATACCAAGAGCCTGTTCCCCTGATCAGGGCAGCAGGAGCGAGGAATCGCCGTAGCTGTAGAACCGGTACTCGCTCGCGATCGCGTGCTCGTAGGCGTCCATAATCCGCTCGCGTCCGATGAGCGCGCTCACCAGCATCATCAGCGTCGACTTGGGCAGGTGGAAGTTGGTCATCAACCCGTCGACCGCACGGAACTCGTATCCCGGGGTAATGAAAATGGAGGTGTCCCCGGCAAAGCAACGGATCAAGCCATCCTCGCCCGTAGCGCTCTCGAGCAGCCGCAGGCTGGTGGTGCCGACCGCGATCACCCTTCTCCCCTTGGCGCGTGCGGCATTGAGCCGATCGGCGACATCGGGCTCGATCCGGCCCCACTCTGCATGCATCGCGTGGTCGTCGGTATCGTCGGCCTTGACCGGGAGGAAGGTGCCCGCGCCGACATGCAGCGTCAGCGTTTCGCGCGCGACCCCTGCCTCATCGAGAGCGGCGATCAATTCGGGCGTAAAATGCAAGGCTGCCGTAGGTGCCGCAACCGCTCCGTCCTCGGCCGCGAACATGGTCTGGTAATCCTCGCGGTCCTGCTCGTCTGTCGCGCGCTTGCCCGCGATATAGGGCGGCAATGGCATGCGTCCTGCGCGCTCGAGCAACACCTCGACCGGCTCGTCACCTTCGAAGAACAGCACGAAGCTGCCGTCGGCAAGTCGCTCCTCGGTGATCGCGGAGACGCCGCCTCCGAACTCCGCAACGTCGCCGATCCGCAGGCGCTTGGCGTTGCGCACGAAGGCCTGCCAGCGGCGCAGGTCGATACGCTTGTGCAGTGTCGCCCCGATCTTCGCCTCGCCCCGGCGCCCTTCGAGCTGTGCGGGAATGACGCGGGTGTCATTGAAGACCAGCACATCGCCCGCACGCAGCAATTGCGGCAGGTCGCGCACACCGCGATCCTCGAACGGGCCCTCGCCCCTTACCACCAGCATGCGCGCGGCATCGCGCGGGCGCGCCGGGCGCAGCGCGATCCGTTCGGGTGGGAGAGCGAAATCGAAAAGGTCGACCTTCATGACCCGCGCCGCTTAAGCGCGCTGCCCGAAAGGCGCAAACGCTATTCCGAAATCGGCGCGTTGAGATCGTCGACGCTGATCTCGCCAGCTACGCGCGGTGCCGTATTGACCGGAACCGGCTTGTTATCCGCTGCAATCGAAGCCTGGACGACCCTAGTCGGGTTTGCAGGCGGTTCGCCACGCTGGATCGCATCCACGGCGGCCATGTTCGAAATCACGCGCCCGAAATTGGTATAGTTGTTGTCGAGATTGAGGCGCGGGTAGAAGACGATGAAGAACTGGCTGTTCGCGCTGTCTTCGCTCGCCGCACGCGCCATCGAGACCGTACCACGGACATGCGGCATGCCGTGGAATTCCTCCGCGACGTCGGGCAGGTCCGAACCGCCGGTCCCGGTTCCCGTCGGATCCCCGGTCTGGGCCATGAAACCGTCAATGACGCGATGGAAAATCACTCCATCGTAAAAGCCCTGCCGGGTCAGCGTCTTGATGCGATCGACATGGTTCGGCGCCCAGTCGGGTTTCAAGCGGATCGCAACCCGCTCGCCGGTCGAAAGGTCGAGCAGCAGGATATTCTCGAGATCTTCCTGGACGTTGAAGTTGACCGGCGTGAACACGCGCGTGTCGGCTGCGCCTTCGGTTGTCGCGGTCTCGTCCTGCGCCTGGGCGGCGAAAGGCGTCGCGACAAACGTCAGCGCGGCAGCAATGGCAAGCGAAGTCTTGAGCATCGTCATTCCGTAGCAATGTCCTAGATTGCGCTGCCTCTAGCGAGAGGCGTCTGTCCGTTCAATGAATAGGTCACGTAGCGTAGTCAGCGCCCGCGCGGTCCCAGCTTTTCCACCCGCGCCTCGACATCGGCGCGCACGGCGGGAGTGACGAATCTCTCGATCGGTCCGCCGTAGAAGGCGATCTCCTTGACCAGGCGGCTGGCGATCGGCTGGAGTTCGATATCGGCCATGAGGAAGACCGTCTCGACCTCCTCGTTCAACTGGCGATTCATGCCCGTCAGCTGGTACTCGTACTCGAAATCGGTGACGCCGCGAATGCCGCGAATGACGATCCCGGCGTTCATCTCGCGTGCGAAATCGACCAGCAGCGAATTGAATCCGACCACGCGCACGCGTTCGCAGTCGATCCCGGCGACCTCGCGTTCGACCATGGCTATGCGCTCATCGTCGTCGAACATGGGCGACTTGGCGATATTGGTGGTGACGCCGATGATCAGTTCGTCGACCAGCTTGGCGCCGCGCTCGATGATATCCATGTGGCCGAGGGTGATAGGGTCGAACGTGCCCGGGTAGATGCCGATGCGCCTGGCCATCAGTGATCCCTCTTGACGATGAAATGTGCCAGTTCGACCAGCAAGCGGGCATCGGCTCCATGACCGGCGAGGTGCTGCCCCGCCTGCTCGACCAGCATGGTCGCCTGCGCGCGGGCCTGGTCGGCTCCCATCAGCGTGACGAAGGTCTGCTTGCCCTGCCCGTCATCCTTGCGCAGCGCCTTGCCCGCCTTGCCTTCGTCGCCCTCGACGTCGAGCAGGTCGTCGGCGATCTGGAACGCGAGACCGATATCGCGCGCATAGGCGCGCAGATGCGTGCGACCTTCGGGCGGCACCCGTCCGAGCACTGCCCCCATCTCGACGCTGGCGGCAAGCAGCGCGCCGGTCTTGAGCTGCTGCAGGCGCGTAATCTGGCGCAGGTCGTATCGTTCTTCCTCGGAGACGATATCCATCATCTGACCGCCCGCCATACCATCGTGACCGCTGGCGCGTGCGAGTGTCGACACAAGCTCTGCCCGCACGAAAGGATCGGTGCTGGTATCGGGCTGGGTCAGGATATCGAACGCCAGCGCATGCAGGCAATCGCCCGCCAGCACCGCCGTCGCCTCGTCGAAGGCCTTGTGCAGCGTGGGCTTGCCGTGCCGCAGTTCGTCATCGTCCATGCACGGCAGATCGTCGTGGATCAGCGAATAGGCATGGATCGCCTCCACCGCGCAGCCCGCATTGATCGCGGCATCGCGATTGACCCCGAACAAGTCTGCGGTCGCCACCAACAGCAGCGGGCGCACCCGTTTCCCGCCACCGATCGCGGCATAACGCATCGCCTCGACCAATCTTGCGCGCGTATCCTGCGGCACCGGAAGGAAGGCGTCGAACGCGCTGTCTACTTCCTCCTGTATCCGCGCAAACGCTTCGCCTAGCAGGTCGGGCATTGCCGTCATCACGGTCACGCCTTGCCTTCCGCGTCGAATGGCTCGGTTCCGGTCGGCTTGCCATCGGCACCGGCAACGATCTTCTCGATCCGCGCCTGCGCCGCATCGAGCCGCGACTGGCATGCCTTGCGCAGCTTTTCGCCGCGCTCGTACAGATCGATGCTCTCGTCGAGCGGAACGTCGCCGCTTTCGAGCCGGCGCACGACGCCTTCGAGCTCGCGCAATGCCTGCTCGAAACTCAATTCCGATATCTGGGACTGTTCCTCAACCATCGCGGGGCAGCATTGACGGCCCGCCTGCGCGCGGTCAAGTAAGCCCCAAGAGGGGGAAGCGATTATGACGTGGATTGTCGCAGCAATAGCCGCCGCACTGGTTTTCGGAGCGCTCGATGCCGCCTGGCTGAGCTGGGCGGGACCCAATTTCTACCGGCCGCGGCTGGGCGACATGCTCGCGGACAGTTTCCGCATGGCGCCCGCGCTGGTGTTCTACGCCGCCTATATCGCCGCGATCGTCTGGTTCGCGGTTCGCCCCGGCCTCTCGGGGGGCATCGCCACCGCTGCGCTCAACGGCGCGCTTCTCGGCGCGATTTGCTATGCCACCTACGACCTGACCAATCAGGCGACGATGCGGACATGGTCGACCACAGTCACCATCGCCGATATCGCGTGGGGGGCGTTTGCGACTGCCATCGCGGCAAGCGCCGCGACATGGGCGGTCGGCAAAATCGGCTGAGCCATGTTTATCGGACATTTCGCCCCCGCATTCCTGGCGCGCGGGGTCACCGACGAAGCCCCTCGCCTCGGTCCGCTGTTCATCGCCGCCCAACTGGTGGACTGGGCCTTCTTCACGCTGGCGATGGTCGGCATCGAGGGCCTCCGGATCACGCCCGGGATCACCGCGATGAATTCGCTCGACCTCTATCACATGCCGATTACGCACAGCCTGTTGGGCAGCGTCGGCTGGGCAGCGGGCTTTGCCGCCGTAGTCTGGTTCGTTTCGCGCAACGCGGTTGCGGCAAGCTGGGGCGCCATCGTCGTCGTCAGCCACTGGTTTCTCGACTGGCTGGTCCATCGTCCCGATCTGACGATCGCCGGAGGCGCGGAGAAATACGGTCTCGGACTGTGGAACATGCCGTTCATCGCGATGCCGCTGGAAATCGGGCTCGTGCTTCTCGCCTATGCATACTACATCAAGCGGACCAAGGGTCCTCTCGTGCCGCCGCTGGTCCTGTTGTTCGCCATGCTGCTGTTCCAGACCATCGACTGGTTCGGTCCGCAGCCCGAAGCGGCAGGGATCGCCATGTATCTGACCGCGATGCTGGCCTTCGCAGTCCTGACCGCATTGGCCTTCTGGGTCCAGTCGACACGATGGCATAAAAACAAGGTGGGACTGGCGGTGGCGAGCGTGCGGCGCTAAGCGCGCGCGCATGGCAACCGTCGAATCCGCAATCACCCCCGAAGTCGTCGAGCAGCACGGCCTCAGCCCCGAAGAATACGACCGCGTCCTGCACGCGCTTGGCCGCGAGCCCAATCTGGTCGAGCTCGGCATCTTCTCCGTGATGTGGTCCGAGCACTGCTCCTACAAGTCCTCGCGCCTCCACCTGAAGAAGCTGCCGACCGAAGCACCCTGGGTGATCTGCGGTCCGGGCGAGAACGCGGGCGTGATCGATATCGGCGACGGACAGGCCGCCATCTTCAAGATGGAGAGCCACAACCACCCGTCGTACATCGAACCCTACCAGGGCGCGGCGACTGGCGTCGGCGGTATCCTGCGTGACGTTTTCACCATGGGCGCGCGTCCGGTGGCGAATGCCAATGCGCTGCGTTTCGGCCGTCCCGACCATCCGAAGATGAAGCACCTCGTGCAGGGCGTGGTCGCGGGCATTGGCGGCTACGGCAATTGCGTGGGCGTGCCGACCGTGTGCGGCGAGACGAACTTCAACCCGGCATACGATGGCAACATCCTCGTCAATGCGATGACCGTGGGCGTCGCCGATGCGGACAAGATCTTCTATTCGGCGGCGACCGGCGTCGGAAACCCGATCGTCTATGTCGGATCCAAGACGGGCCGCGACGGCATCCACGGCGCGACAATGGCCTCGGCGGATTTCGAGGAAGACGCCGACGCCAAGCGTCCCACGGTTCAGGTTGGCGACCCCTTCACCGAGAAGCTGCTGATCGAAGCCTGCCTTGAGCTGATGGCGACCGATGCGATCGTCGCGATCCAGGACATGGGCGCCGCGGGCCTCACTTCCTCCAGTGTCGAAATGGCGACCAATGGCAAGGCCGGCATCCGCCTCGACATGGACAAGGTCCCGTGCCGCGAGGAAGGCATGACGCCCTACGAGATGATGCTGAGCGAAAGCCAGGAGCGCATGCTCATGGTGCTGAAGCCCGGCAAGGAAGAAATGGCTGCAGCCATCTTCGAGAAGTGGGAACTCGATTTCGCGGTCATCGGCGAAGTCACCGACACGCGGCACATGGTGCTCGAATTCGGCGGCGAAGTGGTTTGCGACATTCCGCTTGGGCCCCTCGCGGCAGACGCACCCGAATATGACCGTCCCTACCTCTCGAAGGAAGACTACACGGCCTGGGCCGGCATCAAGCCGATGACCGAGCGGCCGGACACCGACGATGTCGGCGGCGATCTGATGAAGCTGCTCGCTTCGCCCAACCTGTCCTCGCGCAAGTGGATTTCCGAGCAGTACGACAGCCAGGTCGGTGCGGACACGCTCCAGACCGGCGGCGATGCGGGCGTGGTCCGCGTGCACGGCACCAAGAAGGCGCTGGCCGTCAGCACCGACTGCACCCCGCGCTACGTCCATGCCGATCCCTATGAAGGCGGCAAGCAGGCAATCGCCGAGGCTTACCGCAATCTTTGCGCGGTCGGCGCGCGCCCGCTGGCGGTGACCAACTGCCTCAACTTCGGCAATCCGCAGCGTCCGGAGATCATGAGCCAGTTCGTTCACGCATTGGAAGGCATGGGCCGTGCCTGCCGCGTGCTCGACTTCCCGATCGTGAGCGGCAACGTCAGCCTCTACAACGAGAGCAAGGCGACCGGCGGCGGCTCGGCGATCCTGCCAACGCCCGCCATCGGCGGCGTCGGGCTGATCGACGATTACGACCACATGATGACCATGCCGTTCAAGGCCGAGGGCGAGGCAATCTACCTCATCCATGCCGAAGAATGGGCGACCGCCGATCCCGAGCGCTCACATCTCGGTAAGTCGCTGTGGCTTTCGGAAATCCACGGCCGTGACGAGGGCCGCACCCCGCCGACCGATCTTACGGTCGAAAAGAACGCAGGCAAGATCGTCCTCCAGCTGATCGCAGACGGCTTAGTCAGCGCGGTGCACGACGTCTCGGACGGCGGCCTCGCCATCGCGCTTGCCGAAATGGCGATGGCGGGCGGCATCGGCGCCGAGGTCGAGTGGAACGAGGAATATTCGCAGGCCGCCTGGTGGTTCGGCGAGGACCAGGGCCGCTACGTGGTGACCGTCCCCGACACACAGGCGCTCAACGAGGCGCTCGCCAAGGGCACCGAGAACGACGAGACCGCCTCGATCGGCTTCCGCCGCATCGGCAAGACCGGCGGCAATACGCTGTTCGGCAAGTCGATCGACGAAATGCGCTCCGCCCACCGCAGCTTCTTCAGCGAGTGGATGGAGGCGTGACCACCCTCGAGGGCGGCTGTCACTGCGGCACGATCGCGGTGAGGCTGGAAACGCCCTCGAGCGTAGATGCCATGGCACCGCGGATGTGCGGTTGCGGTTTCTGCCGCAAGCATCCCGCGAAATGGTTCGCCGATCCGGCCGGACAATTGGTGCTGTCGAGCAGCGAGGACCCGATACGGTACCGCTTCGGTACGAAGACGGCGGACTTCATCCTTTGTCCGCGATGCGGCGTCATTGTCGCCGCGATCTGCCCGATCGAAGGGGCGGATTTCGGAATCGTCAACCTCAACTGCTTCGCTCGCGACGACGGCTGGGGCGAACCTGACGCACTCAGCGACTTCGACGGGGAAGGCACCGGAGATCGCTTGTCTCGCCGGAAGCGCAACTGGATGCCGATCGCGCAAATCGACGGGTGACGCCCGCGACCAATCGTTGCAACCCGCCGACCACAAATATCCCGGTCGACTAAAGCGCAAGGCTCGTACACAATCTGCCGCATGACCGCTGGATATTCAGGAACTCCGCTCGCCAAGAAGCTCAGCCTGCGCGACGGGCAGCGGGTATGGTTCGACCGCATGCCAGAGAGCGTGCAGGACGAGATCGGCGAATATGCGCTCGAACTGACTTTTGTCGGCGGCCCCGAGGAAGGCCCCGACGCGGCACATCTGTTTGTCACCGAACGCGCAGATCTGGCGACCAGGCTGGCCGTGCTGAAGGAGCATATGGCACGTGATGGGCATGTCTGGGTCAGCTGGCCCAAGCGGGCATCCAAGGTCCCGACCGACATTACCGAGGACACGATCCGCGAGGTTGCGCTGCCGATGGGGCTGGTCGACACCAAGGTCTGCGCCATCGATGACACGTGGTCGGGGCTCAAGCTGGTGATCCGCAAGGAGCTGCGCTGAACTCCGGACCCGTTGTCTTTCGACGTTTCCGGCCTACAAGGGTGGCCGGGTCGCGCTCACCGGTGGGGAGACGGCGACATGGGCAATCGGACATGGCTGGGACTTTGTGCAGGAATGGCGCTGGCATTCAGCGGCGCGACCGGGGCGCTCGCGCAAATGTACGACAAGATCATGCTGGTGAACTCGACCGGCTATACGATCGCGCAGATATTCATCTCGCCGGCGACGTCTACGAGTTGGGAAGAGGATGTGCTCGAGTGGGATGTGCTCGAAGACGGCCAGCAATTCGAACTCGATTTCCGCCGCGCCGAGAACACTTGCGATTGGGATCTCAAGGTCATCTACAGCGACGGTTCGGACGCGATCTGGAACGGGCTCGACCTGTGCGAAGATTGGCATTTCGAACTGTTCTACAATGCCAGAACCGGGGAAACCCACCTGACGTCATCGAACTAGGAGTCGAGGAGGCGCCAATCCTGCGCTAGGAACCGTGGCATGCGTGACCACAAGACCGTCCCCTACTCGCTCCCCGACATGTCCGATGACGAGCGCATCGCGCGGGCGCGATCGATGCGGGACCGGCTGAAGGAACGGCGCACCTGCCGCTATTTCTCTGCCGAGCCGGTGCCGCGCGAGGTGATCGAAGCCGCGATCGAGGCGGCAGGCACCGCTCCCAACGGGGCCAACCACCAGCCCTGGCATTTTTCGGTCGTCTCCTCCTCCGACAAGAAACGCGCCATTCGCGAGGCAGCGGAGGAAGAGGAACGCAGTTTCTATGCCGGCAAGGCCAGCGAGGAGTGGCTCGAAGCGCTCGAACCGCTGGGAACCGATGACGCAAAACCGTTTCTCGAGACCGCGCCTTGGTTGATCGTCGTATTCGCCCAGCGCAAGGGCGGCATCGCGGAAGACGGCAAGACCCAGAACTACTATGTCAGTGAAAGCGTGGGCATCGCCTGCGGCATGCTGATTGCGACGCTGCACGAGGCCGGGCTGGCAACACTGACACACACGCCTTCACCCATGGGGTTCCTGCGCGAGCTATGCGAACGACCGGGTTACGAAAAACCGATGATGGTCATCGTTGTCGGCCATCCCGACAAGGAAGCCACCGTTCCCGCGCATGCGCTGAAGAAGAAGCCGCTGGAACAGATAGCCAGCTGGCTCTGAATCAGGCCGCGGCCACTTCGGGTGCGTTGCGCGGGGCAAGCAGGTCATAGGGGTTTATCCCTTCGTCCCGCCAGACCCGGTGGCACTCGCGGTACCAGTTGGGTTCGGGAATATTGAGCTCTTTCCGCGCCTGCGCGAGATCCTTGCCGAGCAGTTCGCGGATCGACAGGCCGACCAGCGGCGGACAGGCCCTCCCCGTGCGATGCGCCTGGCGTACCGCCTTCATGACCGGCGCCTCGCTCTTGACCAGTTTCTTGAGATGGACCGCACCGGCATAGCCAAGCAGCAGATGCCCCTGGCTCGGACTCTGCCCGTGCGTAAACAGCAGGACGCATTGTTCGCCCAGCGCATCGCGGCCGTAACCGGTCAGCACATGCATGAGGTCGTGCGTGTCCCGCTGACGAAAGCCGAACCACTGGATCAGATCGTCGTAGGTCGGGCGCTCGGCTCGCTCGAACTCTTCGACGAGGCCCGCAGCGGTCAGGCCCTCGCGCTCCATGAAATCGCAATAGGCATGCGCGACCGATCCTTCCGGGAGCCGACGCAAGGCCTCGTGATCGTCGAGGATCGGCGGGAGGAACGGCTCGCTCGTGCGCAGCGCTTCGCCGTGCGGGCTCAGCGTCAGCGCCCTCACCCGCGGGATGAACTGGCCCGACGGCAGCGCATCGTAGATCTTGAAGACCTCCGCCGTGTTTTCCTTGTCCTTCAGCAACTCGCGGAAATGCCTGAGTGCGGCTAGGGGACGGTAGCGGGCCCTGGGCCGACGCGGATGCCGCAGCGGCGTTCCATCGCGAGCGGATTCGAGATCGGCGATGTTGAAGGCGCTGCTGGTCATATGCTTGTCCATAATGATAGGTCCTTAACAGAAACCCACCCTACAGGATTGGACAGGCGCGCCAAGCCTCACATGGTCGCAAGGTCCTCGGTCCACTCGGACTGCGGTATTCCCAACAGCTTGAGGATCGCGGTGAGGTTCTGGCTCGCGATCCGCCCGTTGGCTGCCTCGCGCGCCTTGGGTTTGGCGCGATAGGCCATGCCGTAGTCCGCCGCCTCGATCATCGGAATATCGTTGGCACCGTCGCCCGTGGCCAGCACCCGAGCGCCCTCGCCCAGCAATTCGCGTTCTTCCACCAGCGTTGCCAGCTTGGTCGAGGCATCGCTCACCGGACCGGCAAGAAGACCGGTAAGTTTTCCTCCGGTGACACCCAGGCGGTTCCCCACCACGCGCTCGAAGCCTATCTGCTCGGCAACCGGGTCGGCGAAATGGTGGAAGCCGCCCGTTACCAGCACGGTCCGGCAGCCCCTGCTGCGCAGCGTCGCGACCAGCGCGCGCGCGCCTTCGACCGGGCGAATGCGCTGATCGAGGCAGCGGTCGATCGCAGTTTCCTCCAATCCTTCGAGCAATCCGACCCGTTCCTTCAAGGCGCTTTCGAAGTCGAGTTCGCCCTGCATTGCACGTTCGGTTATCGCGGCGACCTTGTCCTTCAGACCGGCAAAATCGGCCAATTCGTCGATGCATTCCTGCCCGATCATGGTCGAATCCATGTCCGAGACGAACAGGCGTGGAACCTCGATCTCGTGATCCGCAACGAGCAGGTCGACCTCGCCGAAATGCTCAACCAATATGCCTGTCAGTTGCTCGCGACCGCCATTCGGGAGTGACAGCTGCAGCACGTCGCCGCAGAAATCGAGCATGCCCGCCATCGCCACCGGCATGTCCGCCGCAGCGCAGGCCTCCATCGCCGCATCGAGCCGTGTTTCCACGCCGTCCATGTCTGCTATCAGCCGGGCGATGAGCACCAATATCTCTCCAGATTTGAAACCGGTCGCGCTCATTGCAGGGCCAACCGCGAGCGGCAAGAGCGATCTCGCGGTCCGGCTCGCGCAAAGGCTCGGGCGCGATGGCCGGCAGGGCGTGGTCATCAATGCGGACAGCCAACAGGTCTATCGCGACCTGCGGATCCTCTCTGCGCGCCCTACCGAGGAGGAAATGGGCGGGATCGAGCACCGCCTGTTCGGCACCTGGGACGGTGCGGAGGCGTGCTCGGCAGCGGATTGGGCCGAAGCCGCCAAGCGCGAGATTGCCGAAGTTCATACCACCGGAGGCGTGCCGATCCTGTGCGGCGGGACCGGACTGTATATGCGTACGCTTCTGGAAGGCATTGCCCCGGTGCCCGCGATCGATCCGGACATTCGCGAGACCGTTCGCGCGCTCGATCAGGCCGCAGCCCGCGTAGCGCTGGAAAGCGAGGACCCTGCGGCTGCCAAACGACTTGCGCCGGCCGATGCCTCCAGAACGGCACGCGCCCTGGAGGTGGTCCGTTCGACCGGACGGACACTGGCCGAATGGCAGGCGCTCAAGAGCGGGGGGATCACCGACCGGATCGCGTTGGCTCCGTTGGTCGTTCTGCCCGAGCGCGAATGGCTTTTCGCACGGTGCGACCTGCGCTTCGAGCACATGCTGGATGCGGGTGCGATCGAGGAAGTCAAAGCGATCGAGGCGCGCGGCCTCGATTCCTCGCTTCCCGTGATGCGGGCAATCGGTGTGCCCGAGATACTCGGCCTGATCCAAGGCCATCTATCGCGGGCGCAAGCCATAGCTGCTGGCCAGACTGCCACGCGCCAGTACGCCAAGCGGCAATATACCTGGTTTCGTAATCAGCCCCCGTCCGAATGGCCACGCGTTGATAACAAAACTATTGCCGAGCACGATTTTTTTGTTTCTTTGTTTCGCGCAGGCGGTTGACCACGTAATCTGTCGGGCGTATCCCACTCGTAGTCGGCCCGGCGCTCCAGACCCCAGCGCCGGGCCGATTTGTGTCTCTCGAATGCCCGGAACGGGTCGGAGGGTGGAGTGAGTACCGAGCGCAGCGGCGCCGCAATCCTGATCGGATGCCTCAAGCGGCAGGGTGTCGAATTCGTTTTCGGCTATCCCGGCGGCGCGGTGTTGCCGATCTACGACGAGCTCTTCGCTGATGAAGAAATCCGCCACATTCTCGTTCGCCACGAGGCCGGCGCCGCACACGCCGCCGAAGGCTATGCGCGCTCGACCGGCAAGCCGGGCGTGGTCCTGGTCACCAGCGGCCCCGGCGCGACCAATGCGGTAACCGGCATTGCCGATGCCTATATGGATTCGATCCCGCTGGTCGTCATAACCGGGCAGGTGCCTACCGCGCTGATCGGCACCGACGCATTCCAGGAAGCCGACACCGTCGGCCTGACGCGCCACTGCACCAAGCACAATTACCTCGTGAAGGACCCCGAACGGCTGGGCGCGACGATCGAGGAAGCGTTCCGTATTGCCACCACGGGACGCCCCGGACCGGTCGTCGTGGATATCCCGAAAGACGTGCAGATTGCGCTGGCTGGTTGGGATTCGCAGGACGATACGCCCCTGCCCTCGCATCGCTACCAGCCCCGGCTGGTCGGCGCGGCGGACGAGATCGCCGAAGCGGTCGAGATGCTCGCCGAGGCCGAGCGTCCGGTGCTCTACACCGGCGGCGGCGTCATCAATGCAGGGCGCAGGGCAAGCGAGTTGCTCCGCCAGCTACAGGATGCGACCAGCGCGCCCGTCACCAGTACGCTGATGGGGCTCGGTGCCTTTCCCGCCGGCCATCCCGACTGGCTGGGCATGCTCGGCATGCACGGGACCTACGAAGCCAATATGGCGATGAACCGGGCCGATCTCATCGTCGCCGTGGGTGCACGGTTCGATGACCGCGTGACCGGGCGGCTGGATGCCTTCGCTCCCGGAGCCAAGAAGATCCACATCGACATCGACCGCGCGAGCATCAACAAGATCGTGCCGGTCGATCTGGGCATCGTCGGCGACTGTGCGCATGTGCTCGAACAGTTGGTCGAGGCATGGGGCACCCGCAAGGGCCGCGACCTTTCCGAATGGAAGGCCCGCATCCTCGGCTGGAAGGCACGCGACTGCCTCGCCTATCCCGAACGCGGCGGCGAGCTGATCATGCCGCAGAAAAGCGTCGAACGGCTGTTCGCACTAACCAAGGACCGTGACCCGATCATCACCACCGAAGTGGGTCAGCACCAGATGTGGGCGGCGCAGTACTTCGGCTTCACGGGCCCGAACAAATGGCTCACCAGCGGCGGCCTCGGCACAATGGGTTACGGCCTTCCCGCTGCCATTGGTGCACAGCTTGGCAATCCCGACAGTCTCGTGATCGACATTGCGGGCGAAGCCAGCATCCAGATGAACATCCAAGAGCTGGGCACGGCAAGCCAGTACCGCCTCCCGGTCAAGGTCTTCATCCTCAACAACGAATACATGGGCATGGTCCGCCAATGGCAGGAACTGACCTATGAGAGCCGCTATTCGAACAGCTATTCGGACAGCCTGCCCGATTTCGTGAAGCTCGCCGAAGCCTATGGCTGGAAGGGCATCCGGATCGAGGACGAAAGCCAGCTCGACGCCGGAATCGAGGCCATGCTCGCCCATGACGGCCCGGTGATTGTCGACTGCCAGGTGGCGAAGGAAGCGAACTGCTTCCCGATGATCCCCAGCGGCGCGGCACATACCGACATGCTGCTCTACGGCGATCAGGTCGAAGGAACTATGGACGACGAAGCGAAGGCACTGGTCTGATGGGCATACAGCAACAAATCCCGCCGCATTTCGCGGACCTTGCGGAGCGCCGCGTATGGTTCACCCGCGAGGACGCCGAGCGGTTGCTCGACTGGATCGAGGACAGCGGGCAGCGTTTCGTGGGAATGGAGGTGGCCGAGAAGCGGGCAGGCGATGAAAGCTGGGTGCTGCTTCCCGACACGCTTTCGCTTGCGCGCCAGACCGAGAATTTCGAAGCCGTCCGGCGCGGACGCGATTTCCTGCGCGACTATGACGGCGAAGGCCGCATGTTCGAACCCCTCTGGCAGGATCGCGATCAATGAAGATCGCCGAGCAGGCCGCCGAACGGCACGTCCTAAACGTCATCGTCGACAACGAAGCCGGTATCCTGGCCAAGATCGCCGGTCTGTTTACGGCACGCGGCTACAATATCGACAGCCTGACCGTGGCCGATATCTCCGAGGATCATGCGATCAGCCGCATCACCATCGTGACGCGCGGGCCCGAACCGGTCATCGACCAGACCCGCGCCCAGCTCGAACGGCTCGTCCCGGTGCACAAGGTCATCGACCTGACCGAGGAAGGCGCGCATGTCGAGCGTGAGCTGGCCCTGGTGAAAGTTGCCGGCAAGGGCGACAACCGGGTGGAAGCGCTGCGCATCGCCGAGCTGTTCCGCGCCAATGTGGTCGACACCACCACGCAGAGCTTCGTCTTCGAACTGACGGGAGCACCGGACAAGATCGACAGTTTCATCGCCCTGATGCGCGAACTTGGCCTCGTCGAGGTCGCGCGCTCGGGGATCGTGGGTATGATGCGCGGCGCGGCCGGCGCCTAGAATGGGGTTAGAAATGCAAGTCTATTACGATGCCGATTGCGACCAGCAGCTGATCAAGGACAAGAAGGTCGCCATCGTCGGTTACGGCAGCCAGGGCCACGCCCACGCCCAGAACCTGCGCGACAGCGGGGTCGGCGAGGTCGTGATCGCGCTGCGCGAAGGCTCGGCCACCGCCAAGAAGGCCGAAGGCGCGGGCTTCGCCGTGAAAACGGTCTCGCAAGCGGCCGAATGGGCCGACGTCCTCATGATCCTCGCACCCGACGAGCACCAGGCGGCGATCTATGCGAACGAGGTTGCAGGCAAGATGAAGCCGGGCAGCGCGCTCGCCTTCGCCCATGGCCTCAACATCCATTTCGGCCTGATCGATCCGCCCGCCGATATCGACGTCATCATGATCGCGCCCAAGGGCCCCGGCCACACGGTGCGCGGCGAATACATCAAGGGCGGCGGGGTCCCCTGCCTCATCGCGGTCCACCAGGAAAGCGAGCAGTCTGGCGGTCAGGGCTTCGCCAAGCAGCTCGCGCTGTCCTACGCCAGCGCGGTCGGTGGCGGCCGCTCGGGCATCATCGAGACCGACTTCAAGGAGGAGTGCGAGACCGACCTGTTCGGCGAGCAGGCGGTGCTGTGCGGCGGGATCACCCACCTGATCCAGGCCGGGTTCGAAACACTCGTCGAGGCGGGATATGCGCCCGAGATGGCCTATTTCGAATGCCTTCACGAGACCAAGCTGATCGTCGACCTGCTTTATGAGGGCGGGATTGCGAACATGCGCTATTCGATCTCGAACACCGCCGAATACGGCGACATCAAGACCGGCCCGCGCATCATCACCGACGAGACCAAGGCCGAGATGAAGCGCGTACTCGCCGATATCCAGTCGGGCCGTTTCGTGAAGGACTTCGTGCTCGACAACCAGGCCGGCCAGCCCGAACTGAAGGCCAGCCGCAACGCCGCCGCAGCGCACCCGATCGAGCAGACCGGCGCGCAGCTGCGTGCGATGATGCCGTGGATTGGAGCCAACAAGCTGGTCGACAAGGACAAGAACTGAGACAGGGTCGCGCTCTTGGAGGGAGAGACCATGAGCGCGGCCTGCCAGTGCGACCCGAGCTCCGGTGTGATCTGGTCTAGAGATGATCCAGGCGGGAACAGGCGTTTGCCGCCGGCTTTTGGTCTGTAGGCACCATCAGGAGGTCACACGTGAAGAGAACGATCATTGCCGCGGCGCTTGCGGCCAGCGGGACCCTTGCCGTTACGGGGATCTCGGCACAGGAGCAGCCGCAGATCCCCGGCGCGGTCGATGTCAGCAGGGTCGAGGCCGGAACCTATGCGCTCGATCCCGCCCACACGCTCGTCGGCTGGCAGGTCAGCCACTTCGGCTTCAACGATTATTTCGGTCTGTTCGGGAATATCGAGGGCACGATGACACTCGACCCCGCCGACATCGAGTCCGCCGAATTCGATATCACGATACCGATCACCAGCGTGTCCGTCCCGAGTGAAGGCCTCAAAGACCACTTGCTGCGTCCGGGCAAGGATGGCGCCGCCCCCGATTTCTTCGGCCCCAATCCCGATGCCGCGCGCTTCGTCTCGACCTCGGTCCGGCAGACGTCGGGGACCACCGCGGTCGTCACCGGCCAGTTGACCATGAACGGAGCGACCGGCCCGGTGACGATGCTGGTCGAATTCTCCGGCGCTGGCCAGAACCCGATGAACCGGAAGGCGACCGTCGGCTTCCATGCCCGCGCCACGATCGACCGCACGCAGTGGGGCATCGACTATGCCGCACCGCTGGTTGGCACCGAGGTCGCTCTCGACATCAGCGCCGCCTTCGAGCGGCAATAAAGCCCTCTCGACAAGCGTGTCGCGACGCGTCACGACCCGTCGCATGCGCTTGTCAGACTGTCACAGTATCGATGATTTCCGCCGCCTTGCCCGGGCACGCCTGCCCTGGCCGGTGTTCGACTATATCGACGGGGCAGCCGATGACGAGATAACCAAGGCGCGCAACACGAGCGCCTTCGACGATGTCGATCTGGTGCCCGATGTGCTCGCGGGTGTGGGAGAGATCGACACCTCCTG
The DNA here is from genome assembly GCA_040830305.1 of Erythrobacter sp. Lineage (GTDB taxonomy): Bacteria > Pseudomonadota > Alphaproteobacteria > Sphingomonadales > Sphingomonadaceae > Qipengyuania. The sequence goes on along the minus strand of JBFOLW010000022.1, from coordinate 8,287 downwards.
CACCATCATGGGCCGCGAAAGCGCGCTGCCGCTCTTGCTCAGCCCGACCGCGCTCCAACGCGCCTTCCACCGCGATGGCGAGCGCGCTGTGGCCAAGGCGGCGGAGAAATTCGGCGTCTGGTTCGGCATCTCCAGCCTCGCCACGCACTCGATCGAGGAAATTGCCGAGCTGACCAGCGGGCCCAAGCTGTTCCAGCTCTACGTGCACAAGGACAAGGGCCTCAACGCCAGCATGATCGAACGCTGCCAGGCGGCCAGGTTCGATGCGCTTGCGCTGACAGTCGACACCATCGTCTCGGGCAAGCGCGAGCGCTGCCTGCGCTCGGGCTTCACCACCCCGCCCCGCTTCACGCCCAGCGCGCTGTGGAGCTACGCCACGCGCCCGCGCTGGACGCTCGACTATGTCTTGGGGCCTAAATTCCGCCTGCCCAACCTCGACGGGCACGTGCAGGAAGGCACCGGCAAGGCGGTCAGCATCCAGGATTATTTCAACACCATGCTCGACACCGGCATGGACTGGGACACCGCCGCGCGGATCCGGCAGGACTGGGGCGGCACTTTCGCGCTGAAAGGCGTGATGAGCGCCGCCGACTCGCGCCGCGCGGTCGAGATCGGTGCCAATGCGATCTGGATTTCGAACCATGGAGGGAGGCAACTCGACGGCAGCCGCGCGCCCTTCGACCAACTCCGCGAAATCGTCGATGCGGTCGGCGGCGAGATCGAGATCATCCTCGACGGCGGCGTGCGGCGCGGCACGCATGTGCTCAAGAGCCTTGCCGCAGCGGCGACGGCTGCGAGCGGTGGAAGGCTCTACCTCTACGCCCTTGCCGCGGCAGGACAGACCGGCGTCGAGCGCGCGGTGGGCATCCTCAAGGAAGAGATCGAGCGCGGCATGCGTCTGATGGGCGTGACCTCAATCGACCAACTGAGCCCCGACCGCCTGCGGTGGCGCTAGGCCATCTTTGCGAAACAGGCGCGTAGCTCGGCTACGAACAGTTCGGGCTGCTCCCACGCGGCGAAATGGCCGCCCTTGTCGAGCTCGTTCCAGTAGACGAGATTCGCCAGCGTCTGCTCTACCCACGCGCGCGGAGCAGGCAGGATCTCCTTGGGGAACGCGCTCGCGCCCGCGGGGATTGTTACCTTGCCATCGCCGAACTTGGCAAAACTCTCCCAATAGAGCCGCGCGGCGGAGGCTCCCGAAGCGGGCAACCAGTACAGCATGATGTCGTCGAGCACCTGGTCCATCGACAACGCATCCCACGGCGATCCCTCGTTGTCGGTCCAGTAATAGACCTTCTCGAGAATCCACGCGGCGAGGCCCACAGGTGAATCGACCAGCGCATAGCCGATCGTCTGAGGGCGCGTACTCTGCTGCTTCGAATAGCCCGAGTCCCACTGCTGGTAGAAGCCGAGCGCCTTGAAAGCCCGCATGACCTTGGGGTCGCTGCTCTGCATGTCGTCGGTCCCGGGGCGCCCGATCGGCATGTTGAGGTGGATGCCCATGCAGCCCTCGGGCGCGAGCTGGCCGATCGCGGTCGTGACGGCCGCCCCCCAGTCGCCGCCTTGCGCCACCCAGCCCGAGTAGCCGAGCCGTTCCATGAGCTCCGCCCAGGCCTTGGCGATCCGCTCGACGCCCCATCCGGTCTCGCCCGGCTTCCCCGAAAACCCGTAGCCGGGCAGCGAAGGCGCGACGACATGGAAGGCGATTGCATCGGGGTCCGAAGGCTCGGTCAGTTCATCGATCGCCCCGAGAAACTCGACCACCGATCCCGGCCAGCCATGGGTGATGATCAGCGGCACGGCATCGGCGCGGCTCGAACGCTTGTGCAGGAAGTGAATGTCGAGCCCGTCGATCTCGGTAGTGAACTGGCCGATGTCATTCAGCCGCGCCTCGCAGCGCCGCCAGTCGTATTCGATCCGCCAATATGCGACGAGTTCCTTCAGAGCCGCGCGCTTCGTCCCCTGAGACCAGTCGTCGACCGGCTCTTCTTCGGGCCAGCGCACACGGTCCAGCCTGTCCGCCAGCGCGACCAGTTCCTGCTCGGGTATCTTAAGTTCGAAGGGCCTGATCTCACCCATGTCTAGCCCCCCGTTGCCTTCTTTGAGGCCTCCATCACGCGGCCGGCATCGGCCAGCAGGATGGTGCTCGTCGCCTTTGCAAGGACCGTCCCCTCTGCGTCCTTGAGGTGCCCCTCGTAGAAACTGGTGCGCTTGCCGTGCCGCTCGACCCACGCCTCCGCGATCACCAACCCCGGCCGGGTCGGCGCAAAGAAGCTGACTTTCAGCTCCAGCGTCATCGGGACGATGCCCTGACCGTTCCTGGCCATCGCCGCATGCGCCATGGCGGCATCGATCCATCCGCTGATGAAGCCGCCCTGCACCACCCCGCCGGAATGGCACTGCTCGCGTTTCGCCTCGTATTCGAGGCTTGCACGCCCTTCCGGTTCGGTCGAGACGATCCGGACAAGTCCCATCGTTTCGTACAGCGAATGTGCTTCGGCCATGCTCTCTCCTCGTGAAACAATATGTCTCGCGATGCCCAAGCTTCTTTTGCTTTACAACCCCGGGGATGAGCCGCATAGCGGCTGTCATGCACAACGCACTCGGCCTAATTCTGCGACTTACGCGCCCTTGGGCGTGATAGCTGGCGTGCCTGCCCTGGTGCGCTGAGCGCCCAAGGGAAGAATCCTCCACCCCAGAATGCCGCAAGACCCGAGACTTTCCGATGCCCATGCTCCCCAACCCGAGCAGTAAATACGCCCCCTTCCCACAGGTCCCCTTGACCGACCGGCAATGGCCTACCCGCACCATCGCTTCTCCGCCGCGTTGGCTCTCGACCGACCTGCGCGACGGGAATCAGGCGATCGTCGACCCGATGGATGCGCACAAGAAGAACCGCTTCTTCGACCTGCTCGTCGAAGTCGGCGTGAAGGAAATTGAGGTCGGCTTCCCCAGCGCGGGCGCGACCGAGTTCGATTTCATCTCCGGCCTGGTTCAATCGGGTCGCATTCCCGACGACGTGCTGGTGCAGGTGCTGACGCAAAGCCGCGAGGACCTGATCCGCACCAGCTTCGCCAGCCTCACCGGTGCGCGCGCGGCGATTGTCCATCTCTACAATGCAGTCAGCCCCGCCTGGCGCGAAGTTGTGTTCGGAATGACCAGAGACCAGGTGCGCGATATCGCCGTCCATGGCGCCAAGGTGATGCGCGACGAGGCGGGCAGGCAACCCGATACCGACTGGCACTTCCAGTACAGCCCGGAAACCTTCTCGACCGCCGAGCTCGATTTCAGCCTCGAGGTTTGCGAGGCGGTGATGGGGGTGCTGGCGCCGACGCCCGATCACCCGATCATCCTCAACCTACCGGCAACGGTCGAAGCGGCGACGCCCAATATCTACGCCGACCAGGTCGAGTATTTCATCCGCAACCTGCCCAACCGCGAGAGCGCGGTGATCAGCCTCCACACGCACAATGACCGTGGTACGGGCGTGGCGGCCGCCGAGCTGGCGCTGATGGCGGGCGCGGACCGCGTGGAAGGCTGCCTGTTCGGGAATGGCGAGCGGACGGGCAATTGCTGCCTCGTGACAATGGCACTCAATATGTACACGCAAGGCGTTGATCCGGGGCTGGATTTCTCGGACATCGACCGCGTTATCGAGACGGTCGAATATTGTAACGAACTGCCCGTGCACCAGCGTCACCCCTATGGCGGCGAGCTGGTCTACACCGCCTTTTCGGGCAGTCACCAGGACGCGATCAAGAAGGGTTTCGCAGCGCTGGAGACGCAGAACGATCCGCACTGGCGCGTGCCCTACCTGCCGATCGACCCGGCCGATCTCGGTCGCAGCTACGAAGCCGTCATCCGCGTCAATTCGCAATCCGGCAAGGGCGGTTTCGCCTGGGTTCTGGAGCAGAACCAGGGCCTCAAACTGCCGAAGAAGATGCAGGCCGATTTCAGTCCCCATGTCCAACGGTTGGCCGACGATTTGGGGCGCGAACTCAACGCGGCCGATATCTGGGAAGCGTTCGCGGCGGCCTACCACGTACAGACGACCGACAAGCACTTCCAACTGGTGGACTACGAGGAGCGACGCGCCAGCGACGGGACGCGGATGTTCACGGGGACAATCGCGGTCGAGGGACAGGCGCAAACCGTCTCTGGCCGCGGCAACGGCCTGATTTCGTCCGTCCTGACGACCATCGAGGACGCTTTCGGACTAAGCCTCGAGGTGATCGACTATACCGAACATGCGCTGACCTCCGGGCGCGCCAGCCGTGCGGCTGCCTATCTCGAATGCCGTGATACCGATGGCAGAGCGATCTGGGGCTGCGGGATCGATGAAGACGTCGCGACGGCGAGCGTCAGGGCGGTGCTCAGCGCCGCCAACTCGGCTTTCCTCGCGCGCTAGTTGACTGCCTTGAGACCGACCGGCCGGTCGCTGTTTGAGGAGCCGCGCCCGAAGCGATCCATGTCCTGTGCATGGCGCACCGCATTGCGGCCCATTGCCTTGGCCGAATAGAGTGGGCCGTCGGCGGCCTGCATCGCCATCGACGAGCTGCAGCGCTCCGCGATCCGCGCGATTCCTATGCTGGTGGTAACGTTGAATGTACCGCCGTCATTGTCGCTCATTACATGCCGCTGGATGGCAAGACGCAGCCGTTCGCAGATTATCGGGGCGGTTTCCATCGCCGGCCCGACCGCGATCATTCCGAATTCCTCGCCGCCGAGGCGCGCGAAGAAGCAATCGTCGGTGGCGTTCTCGCGCATGATCTGGGCGATCTGCTTGAGCACATGGTCCCCGACCGCATGGCCATGGGAATCGTTTACCCGCTTGAAGTGATCGAGATCGATGAGCGCGAATGCAAAGGGCTGTTCGTCGGCGAATTCAAGCTGGGCTTCGAGAATGTCGAGGAAAGCGCGCCGGTTGGGCAGGCCGGTCAGGGCATCGGTCCGCGCCTCCCACGACGCCTGAATTTCATCGAGCTTGCGCTCGGTGACATCGCGGATCGTCACGACGTAGGCCGATGGCTGCTGTGTCGACGATTCGACCGCCCTCAGCTTGGCCTCGAGCCACCGCGTCTGGCCGCCTCGCTCCACCGAGCGCTCGATGATCTCCGTATGTCCGGGATAGCGCGCCGCGGATTCCAGCGCACTGTCGACGATGGCTTTGTCGAACTCGCTGAAGAATACTCTCAGATGCAAAGCGTCCACGCTATCGCGCCCGCTGAGGCGTGTCGAAGCCGGTGATGCGAAACGGATCGTCCCATTGTGATCTAGATGCAGCAGCGCATCGTCCGAATGATCGGCGATCAGCCGCTGCATGGCTTCGCGGTCGACAAGTTGTTGCAGGAAACGCTGGCGCTGTTTCAGTGCAACCGCGAGCGGGAATGACATCAGCAGCAGCACGGCGAGGTAGAATTGCAGGAAGAGCGCTTTCTGCCATAGCGGTACACCCAGCGCGGCAAAGACCCCAATATCCACGCTCAGCGTCCCGGCTGCCGCGATCGCGATGACCAGAAGAGCGATCGACGCGCCGAACCGGCCGAAGCGGAAGCTGGCCACGACTAGGGGGAGGATGGGCAGGAACAGCGAGGGGAAGGTATCCTGCAGGAAGGCAACGGCCGAGATCCCGACCGTGAGCAACAGCACCGCAAGGAAAGGCATGACACGGCCGGGATCACGCAAGCGCGCGAAAACCCGTTGGTCGTATGAGCCCAGCAGCAGCACAAGCGGGAGCACCATCGACGTACCCAGCCCGTGCCCGACAAGCCAGGAGGCCGCGTGATCGAACCAGCCACCGCCGACGATCTGCGTTACGAGAATTCCACCCGGTATCGAAGCGGCCAATGGCCCAGCGATCCCGGCCAGCACACCCAGCCAAACAATGCCCGTCTCGCTCTCGATGTAATCGCGTTGCGGCCGGACGCGAACCAGCAGCCACGCGATGAACCAGGCTTCGAAGACGTTGATCAGCGCAAGCGGGAACGCCCAGGTAGGCCCGAAGCCAAACAGGCTGGTGGCAAGCGTGCTGACGGCGGTGAGGATTGCAGCAGCCGGCAGGTGCATTCTGCGCGGCGTCGAGAGGAACAGCGCTGCGGCAATTGCGGTACCCGGCCAGACAAGCGCCAGCCCTCCCGCAAAACGGGTCCAGAAGATCGTCAACGATGTCACAGCGAAGAACATCGCCGCATACACGCCGATCCGCCGGAAAGGATGTGTCATTTGATTATTCGCCCCATGGACCCGCACTAGATGCACAAAGTTAACGGCGGGAAGGAAGTTGCTTGCGTATTTCTACTTACCACAGTCGAGCCGGAAAGCTAAAAACCGATCGCAACGTCTTTGTGCATCCCGTTTTACGGGAAGGAATCGCGGGCAGGCTGAACGGGTTCCCGACCACCGTGCCAACCACTTGCGTGCACGCCCGCATCACCCCCGCCCCGTCGGGCGCAACCAATTTTGCTTGTCACCCGGCCGTCCGCTGTGTTCCATCGTGTTGCACGGACGCCTGAAGGCCAGCAAGCCCTCAGGTCCGGGCGGCGAACGGGAGAAAGCAGCCGATGCATGAAGATATCCTCGAACCAGACCTGCCGATCATCGATCCGCATCATCATCTGTGGGACCTCCGACCGCTGGTCCCTGCATTTCCCGAGCCGAGGCATGCATTCATCGAAGCGATTGCGGGTGCAGCATACTACACATTCGACGAGCTCTACGCAGATACGCACACGGGTCACAACATCGTCGGGACCGTGTTCATGGAATGCGGTGCGTTCTACGATGCGGGCCGCGACGAGGCGATGAAGCCGGTGGGCGAGGTCGAATTCGTCAACGGTGTCGCAGCCCAGGGCGCGAGCGGCCTCTACGGACAGTATCGCCCCTGTGCGGCGATTGTCGGCCATGCTGATCTGGCGCGGGGAGATGCGGTCAAGCCGGTTGTCGAGGCGCTGGTTGCGGCGGGTAACGGCCGCTTCATGGGTATCCGGCACGCAGCAGCCTGGGACGCCGATCCCGACGTCCTGGGGCCACCGTTCCATGCACCGCAGGGCCTTTACGGCTCGGACGCCTTTCGCGCGGGCTTTGCTGCCTATGCGGAGTTTGGATTGACCTTCGACGCGTGGCTGCTGGAGCCGCAACTGGGCGATGTCCTCGATCTCGCCAGGGCATTCCCGGACCAACAGATCGTGCTCGACCATTGCGGCACGCCGCTGGGCATTGCCAGCTACCACGGGAAGCTGCACGAGCGTTTCGACACCTGGCGCCGTTCGATCCACGCTATAGCCGAGTGCCCGAACGTTTCGGTCAAGCTGGGCGGCCTTGCCATGGCGTTCTGCGGCCTGCCGGAGGAAGGCCCGGCCAAAGGGTGCTCGTCGGAGCATCTTGCCGGTCTGTGGCGCCCCTATATCGAGACCTGTATCGAGGCCTTCGGGGCCGACCGCGCAATGTTCGAATCGAACTATCCGGTCGACCGCTGGGGAGCCAGCTACCCGGTGTTGTGGAACGCCTTCAAGCGGCTCGCCAAGGGCCACAGCGCAGATGAGAAGCATGCGCTGTTCGCCGGCACCGCAGCGCGGATCTACGGGATCGAGCACATACTGGCTACCAGTTGACGTTTACGTAACGTCACTCTCGACAAGCGCGCCAACCCACCATACGCCCTCCGCTCACGCCATCTGAGAGGAGCCTCCCCGACATGACCCTGCCCGCCCCCTTCGACAAGCTGCGCCTCCCCGTCATCGGATCGCCGCTGTTCATCGTATCGGGACCGGAACTGGTCATTGCGCAGTGCAAGGCGGGCATCGTCGGCGCGTTTCCAGCGCTCAATGCGCGGCCGCAAAGCCAGGTCGACGAATGGTTGCACCAGATCACCGAAGAACTGGCCGCGCACAATCGCGACAATCCGGACCGCCCGGCGGCGCCCTATGCGGTCAATCAGATCGTTCACAAGTCGAACGACCGGCTCGATGCCGACATGCAGACCTGCGCCAAATGGCAGGTACCGATGGTGATCACTTCGCTTGGCGCGCGCGAGGAGGTGTTCAACGCGGTGCGCGGTTGGGGCGGTATCACGCTGCACGACGTGATCAACAACCGCTTTGCGCGCAAGGCGATCGAAAAGGGCGCGACAGGGCTGATCCCGGTTGCGGCAGGCGCCGGCGGGCATGCCGGCGTGCTCAGTCCCTTTGCCCTGATGCAGGAAATCCGCGAGTGGTTCGACGGCCTCGTCGCGCTGTCCGGCTCGATCGGGCACGGGCGCTCGATCCTTGGTGCGCAGGCGCTGGGCGCG
>JBFOLW010000021.1:0-2070 GCA_040830305.1 Erythrobacter sp. | reverse complement strand
CTGGCTGGAGGCCGGCTTTCTCGAATTCCTCGATCAGATAGGCGACCGTCTTTTCTTCGCCCACGGTACCGGGCGCACGGCCTTCGAACTCGTCCGATGACAGCCGTTCGGTAACGCGCTTCATCGTCTCTTCGGAGATTGTGCCATCGGCGACATCGGGCAGGTCGAGCGCATCTGCTCCGGTGCCGACCGAGCCGAGATCCTGGCAGGCGGTAAGCAACAATGCCGAACAGGCGGCAAGGGCAAAGCGTTTCATCGGGGGCATCCTCTCTGGTGTCCTTGTGATTGCGGGGCGCTTCTAGGCGCGGTGGCGGGCAAAGGGCAAGCTTGCGCGCGGGACTGTGGAGCGGCAGGGGAGCAGGCGATGGCAGCCGACTGGACCTCAGCTTTGACCCGAGCCCGCGAGCATGCACCATTTCTTGCGCGCGCGCTCGAAAGACGACCCGACCTCGCCGAACTCCTCAAGGCGGGTAAAGGCGAAGAGGCGCTGCTCGCCGCGAAGCGGGTTTCGGACGAGGGTGCGGCGACTGCCCTGCGACGCGAGCGGCTGGGCCTTGCGCTGGTTCTGGCTGTGGGAGATCTTGCAGGTGCGTTTGATCTCGATAAGGTCATGCGCGAACTCTCGACGTTCGCAGATCGCGCGCTGCATGCAGCGATCGCGGCGGCGATCGCGCGCCGGGTGCCCGATGCCGAGCCCAGCGGCATGATCGGCCTTGCGCTGGGCAAGCATGGCGCAGGCGAACTCAACTACTCCTCCGACATCGACCCGATCCTGCTCTACGATCCCGCGCGGCTCCCGCGACGCGAGCGCGACGAGCCGGGCGAGGCGGCGCAACGCTATGCTCGCGAGGTGGTGCGGCTGCTCTCCGAAGTCACAAGCGAGGGCTATGTTTTCCGGGTCGACTTGCGGCTGCGCCCCGCTTCCGAGGTCAGTCCGCTGGCGATCCCGCTCAATGCGGCGATCACGCATTACGAAAGCTCGGCCCTGGCGTGGGAACGTGCGGCGTTCATCAGGGCGCGGGCTTGCGCGGGCGACATTGCTGCCGGGGAGGCCTTTCTCGACCATATCCGTCCCTTCGTGTGGCGGCGCAGCCTCGATTTCGGGGCGATCGACGAGGTGCGCCGCCTGACCCACCGCATCCGCGACGAGCAACGCGGGCCCAGCGTTCCCGAGCCCGGCTACAATCTCAAGCTGGGGCGCGGCGGCATTCGCGAAATCGAGTTCTTCGCGCAGACACACCAACTGATCCACGGCGGCCGCGATCCGTCGCTGCGCGCACGCGGCACGCGCGCCGCACTCGACGCTTTGGCGGAGACCGGGCGGATTGCGCGCGCGGATGCGATCGCGCTCGGTGAGAGCTACGACGGTCTGCGCACGATCGAACACCGGCTGCAAATGGTCGGCGACAAGCAGACCCATTCGCTCCCCTCGGGCGAGGCGCTCGACACGGTCGCGCGGCTGCACGGACTCCCCGACGGTTCGGCGCTGATCGCACATGTCCGCGAACTCGCCCGGCCGGTGGCCGAACGCTTTGACGCATTGCTGGACGAAGACCGTATTTCGGTGCCCGAGACCGCGCCGCATGTCCTTGGGGATTCAGGAGAAGCGCCAGCCATTCGTCCTGAACTTGCCGATCGCGTTTCAGGCTGGACCGCGGGCCGGTATCAGGCACTGCGCAGTACCGCGGCGCTCAGTGCTTTCGAGGCAATCCGGCCCGACCTGCTAGCCTCGGTTGCTGCTTCGCCCGATCCCGATTCGGCGGTGGTCCGCTGGGAAAGCCTGATTTCGCGCCTTCCGAGTGCCATCAACCTGTTTCGTTTGCTGGAGGCGCGGCCCGGCCTTTTCGCGCTCATCGCCGATTGCCTGACGCTCGCCCCACCCATGGCCGACGAATTGTCACGGCGACCCGAAATGCTCGATGCGCTGATCGATCGCACTGCGCTCGACTTGCCCGCCAGCGTGGAAGCCTTGGCTGCCAAGATGGGCCGTCGCGAACGTGGCGGCGACTATGAGATGCGGCTCGATGGGCTCCGCGTGGTAGACGAGATCGGAAGAGCGTGGTGTGGGGG
>JBFOLW010000020.1:0-5308 GCA_040830305.1 Erythrobacter sp. | reverse complement strand
GTGTACAACGGACCAGTGGCGGTGCTGCGCGGATCAGGCATACCCTGCGAACACCGTCTCGAAGCCCCCTCCCGCCCGTACAATGCGCGAGAGGGGGCTTTTGTTTTGCCGCGCTCGATGGCACCTCCTCCCGCATGAACAAACCGCTGATGTCGCTCGCCGCGCTGCTCGCGCTCTCCGCCCCTCTCGCCGCGCAGGAGGAACCGCAGGGCGCCCCGTCTCCGAACGAAATCGTCGCACAGGCCGGTGCGGACGAATGGATCGCCATCCCCGCCGAAGACCTGCTGGTGATGACGCTCGCCCCCGCCGCCGACGGCAGCGAGCGCGAAGTGGTGGTCCAGCTGATGTCGGCGCCCTTCAGCCAGGGCTGGGTGGAGAACATCCGCACGCTCGCCCGCGCGCAGTGGTACGACGGCATCACCGTCAACCGCGTGCAGGACAATTATGTCGTCCAGTGGGGCGATCCGGGATACGACAACCCCGAAAGCGGCGAGACCGAGACCAAACCGCTGCCCGAGGGGCTACGGGTAATGGGGGAGGATGAGTACTCGGCTGCGACCCATATGCTCTTGGTCGAAAACCCAGTTCCCGAAACCTATGATTCACTTCGTACGAGAGATGCAAGACGGTATGAACGTTGGCGTCCAGCCGATCCATACGCACAGTCGCCGTTCCAATCGGTGAAGTTCCAGAAAGGATGGCCGACAGCGGTCGATGAAAGGCGAAGCTGGCCCATCCACTGCTACGGTATGGTCGGCGTCGGTCGCGGCTACTCGCCCGACACGGGCTCGGGCGCCGAACTATACACCGTGATTGGCCATGCGCCGCGTCATCTCGACCGCAATATCGCGCTGGTCGGACGCATCGTCGAGGGAATGGAGCATCTCTCCTCGCTGCCGCGCGGCTCGGGTGCGCTGGGCTTCTACACCGCCGAGGAAGCGGACAAGCGCACGCCGATCCGCTCGGTCCGGGTCGCCAGCGACCTGCCCGCGGCGGAGCGCCCCGCATTCAAATATCTCTCGACCGAGGGCGAGACCTTCGCGCGCTACGCCGATGCGCGCGCCAACCGCCGCGATCCCTTCTTCATCGTGCCTGCCGGCGGCGCGGATATCTGCAATATCCCCGTTCCCGTGCGCCGGGTGGCGGATTGAGCGAGACGCTTTCCTATACCGGGCCGATCACCCGCTGGCAGGGCGAAAAGGCGACCTACCACCTGCTGACGATCTCGGGCGACTGTGCCGAGGAGATCGCCATGCACGAGCGCATGCGACGGCTCGAGCTGGGCGGAAGGCGCGGGTTCGGGTCGGTCAAGGTCATGGCGACGATCGGCGGGACGCGCTGGAAGACCTCGGCCTTCCCCTCGAAATCGGGCGAATGGTGGCTGCTGGTCGGGAAGAAGGTGCTCAGGGCCGAAAATCTCGCCGCCGGTGACGAAGCCGGGCTGACGCTCGAACTGCTCTAGACCCGCTGCATCAGCTCGATGCGATTGCCGAAGGGATCGGCGATATCGCCGCGCACATAGCCCTCCAGCTCCTTGCCCGGTTTGAAGCGGATGCCCGCCTTGCCAAGCCGCGCGACGAGCTTGGCAAGATCGCTTACGAGCAGCGCGGGATGTGCGCGGCGCGCGGGCAGGAAGGCATCTTCTACCCCGCAATGGATCGTGATGCCCTCTGCTTCGAACCAGCAGCCGCCGTTTACCGCCAGATGCGCGGGCTTGGGCACCTCCTCGAGCTCCATCAGATCGACCCAGAACCGCCGTGCATGCGGCTCGCCGCCGTGCGGCATGGCAAGCTGGACGTGATCGATGCCCAGCAGCGCGGTCACACGCGCTCCGCCTGAGCGACCGAATCGCTAGCACGCAACGCACTGAGGATACGCGTCAAATGGGGGACGTCCTGCACCTCGAGATCGATTTCGTAGGTGGTGAAGGGATGATCGAGCTGCGTCTGGTCGAGGCTTTTCACATTGACGTGGTTCTGCGCGAAGATGCCCGCCATTTCGGCGAGCGTGCCGGGGCGGTCGTAGAGCGTCACGCGCAAGCGCCCTACAGCCCCGCGCGAGCGCTTGCCCCACGACAGGTCCATCCAGTCGGTATCGATCCCGCTGGCGAGCCGGTTGCAGTCGATCGTGTGCACCTCGACGCGCTCGTTGGGTTTGCGCAGGCCCACGATCCGGTCGCCCGGGACGGGGTGGCAGCATTCGGCCAGCTGGAAGCCGACCCCCGCAGTCAGTCCGCGGATCGACAACGCCTTGCCGCTGCGCGACCAGTCGAAATCCTCTTCAAGCTCGGCAGTGCATCCCGGAACCAGCGCTTCCATCACCTCGCGATCGGGGATCTTCGCCGCGCCGATTGCATAGAAGAGGTCCTCGTCCTCTTCCATCTCCAGCCGTTTCAGCGCACCGCGCAGCGCCTTCTTGCCGATCTTCGCGGGCACGCGCAGCGCGATCTCGTCGAACAGCTTGCGGCCGATCTCGGCCACCTCGGCGCGCTCCTTCAGCCGCACTGCGCGGCGGATCGAGGCACGCGCCTTGCCGGTCACGACAAATCCCAGCCAGCTCATCTGCGGGTCGGCCTGGTCGCTCTTGATGATCTCGACCACGTCGCCGTTGTTGAGCTGGGTGCGCAGCGGCATGTGCCGCCCGTTGATCTTCGCCCCCACGGTCTGCGCGCCGAGGTCGGTATGGACGGCGAAGGCGAAATCGACCGGTGTCGCTCCCTTGGGCAACTGGAACAGCGCCCCCTTGGGCGTGAAGGCGAAGATGCGATCCTGGTAGATCGCCAGTCGCGTGTGTTCGAGCAGTTCGTCGGGATCGTGGCTGGCATCGACGATCTCGATCAGGTCGCGTAGCCAGCCGACCTGCCCGTCGGGTCGGTCGTGCTGCTTGTAGGCCCAGTGCGCGGCCAGCCCGAATTCGTTGAGCCGGTGCATCTCGCGCGTGCGAATCTGCACCTCGACGCGCATCGACTTGCCGTAGATCAGCGAAGTGTGGAGCGAGCGATAGCCGTTATTCTTGGGGGTCGAGATATAGTCCTTGAACCGGCCCGGCAGGAACTGCCAGGTCGTGTGCAGGACACCCAGCGCACGGTAGCAGTCGGCGACATCCTCGCAGATGATGCGGAAGGCCATGATGTCGGTAACCTGCTCGAAGGAGACGTGCCGCTCGGCCATCTTGCGCCAGATCGAATAGGGGTGCTTCTCGCGGCCCGAGACCTCGGTCGTGATGCCCGCATCGGCCAGCGCATGTTTCATGTCGAGCGCGATCGCGTCGACCTGCCCGCCGTCCTCGCTGCGGATCTGATCGAGCCGCTGCGTGATGGTCGAAAAGGCTTCCGGCTCGAGCTGCTCGAAGGCGAGCATCTGCATTTCGCGCATGTATTCATACATGCCGATCCGTTCGGCGAGCGGGGCGTAAATATCCATCGTCTCGCGCGCGATGCGCTGGCGCTTTTCGGGCTTCTTGATGAAGTGGAGCGTGCGCATGTTGTGCAGCCGGTCGCCCAGCTTGACCAGCAACACGCGGATGTCCTCGCTCATGGCGAGCAGGAATTTCCTGAGGTTTTCCGCCGCGCGCTCGTTCTCGGGCATCTGCTCGATCTTGGAGAGCTTCGTCACCCCATCGACCAGCCGCGCGACATCGGTGCCGAAATTGGCCTCGATATCCTCGATCGTCGCCAGCGTATCCTCGACCGTGTCGTGCAGCAGCGCGGTGGCGATGGTCTCCTGGTCGAGCTTGAGATCGGTCATCAGCCCGGCGACCTCGACCGGATGGCTGAAATAGGGATCGCCGCTCGCGCGCGTCTGCGTGCCGTGCTTCTGCACGGTATAGACATAGGCGCGGTTGAGCATCGCCTCGTCGGCGTCGGGGTCGTACTCCTTGACCCGCTCTACGAGTTCGTACTGGCGCAGCATCGTCTGCTCACGATGTGGGCAAACCGTGCTGCAATGCAACGGGAAAAGCGCGCGCCGGGCTAATCGGAAGCCTGCATCACCCGGTCGACCCCGGCACGCGTGACCGCATGATAGCTGCCGCGAGTCTTACCATAGATACGCTTCGCGATCGGGCGACCCCAGTCGCCCTCGTTCCACAGCACTGCGAACAGCGGGCGCACGAACTTGGCGCGGCCGACTTCGGACAGGAACGTTTCGACCTGCGGCACGGCGGGTTCGTAGCGGTTCTCCAGCGCCATTTCGAGCCAGAGGAACAGGATCTCGTTATTGCCCGTCGCGGACAGGCCGAGCTCGCTGTCGAGCGCGGCCAGCCGGTCGTCGGACAGCTCCGCCGGGAGGTTATCGAGGAAGCGCATCTGTTCGGCCGCAGTCCAGCCCGAATAGGCCCCCGGGATCGTGCTGCTTGCCTCGTAGGCCGCTACCGCAGCGTCGACTTCGGCGAAGGCGGCAGGGTCGGGCTTGGCGACATTCGCCGGCAGGCCCGGTTCGTAGATCCACTCGCGCAGCATGAGCGCGTCGGCCTCCGCCTCTCCGCGCACGAGGTTGGCCATCATGTCCTCGTAGAACATCTCGCTCGTCGCGGGCTGGAAGGCGTGGTTGTCGAACCACTGGCGCAGCCAGGCGTCAAAACGCTCGCGGCCGACGGTTTTCTCGACCGTGCGCAGGAAGAAGGCACCCTTGTCATAGGCGATCGCGCTGCCGAGCTGGTAGCCGCCATCGGTGCTGAGCGCGGTGCCGGGTGCGTCAGCTCCGACTTCGGCCAGCGTTTCGAGGATATTGGCGTACATCAGCGCGGCTTCCTGTTCGGCGCGCTGCCTACCGTAGACCGCCTCGACGATGCGGTTCTCGAAATAGGTGGTCACCCCTTCGTTGAGCCAGCTGTCGCCCCACACCGCATTGGTGACGAGGTTGCCCGACCAGCTATGCGCCAGTTCGTGCGCGACGAGGCCGTTGTTCGAGCGGTCGCCCGCGATGAAGGTCGGGGTGAGGAAGGTCATCACCGGGTTTTCCATCCCGCCATAGGGAAAGGCGGGCGGCAGCACGATCATGTCGTAGCGGCCCCAGCGATACTCGCCGTAAAGCTTCTCCGCCTCGACCACCATGGCCTCGGTATCGGCGACTTCGGTGTATGCCCGGTCGATTACCGACGGCTCGGCCCAAACGCCGGTGCGCGGCCCGATTGCACGGAAGTCGATGTCGCCTGCCGCGAGCGCGATCAGATAGGGCGGTACCGGCTTGTCCATCACGAAGGTGAAGGCGCGGCGACCGTCGCCGAGATCCTCGGGTTCGCCCTGCCGCACGCCGCTCATCACCACGTCGAGCGGCTTGGGGGCGGTGATCCGCGCCTCCCAGGTCTG
>JBFOLW010000019.1:0-4293 GCA_040830305.1 Erythrobacter sp. | reverse complement strand
TTCAATCTCGGTTGGCGCGGGTGGCAGGGGCGCGGCTATGCGCTCGGTGTCGGCGAGGTCAAGCTGACCGGCATGGTCCGGCCAGACCGCAAGATGCTGACCTATTATGTGGACTTCACCAAGGCGGTGCAGACCCGTCGTTTGACAATGGGTGTGGCCGACGGCCGCGTCGAGGCCGATGGCGAAGTCATCTACCAAGTCAAGGATATGAAAGTCGCCTTGTCAGAGGCGTGAGAGGAAAGCCATGCGTCGCGTCGTCGTAACCGGGTTGGGGATCGTCTCCTCGATCGGCAACAATGCAGCCGAAGTGCTTGCCTCGCTCAAGGCGGGCAAGTCGGGCATCACATTCAATGAAGCCATGGCCGAACACGGGTTCCGCTCGCAGGTCGCGGGCGCGGTGGACCTCGATGTCGCGGAGCATGTCGACAAACGCACGCTGCGCTTCATGGGGCCGGGCGCCGCCTATGCGCATATCGCGATGGGGCAGGCGATCGCCGACGCCGGGCTCGAAGAGAAAGACGTCATCAATCCGATGACCGGCGTGATCGCCGGCTCGGGCGGCCCGTCCACCTCGGCCATGCTGGCGGCGCACCAGACGGTGCTCAAGACCGGCAACACCAAGCGGATCGGCCCCTTCGCGGTCCCCAAGACGATGTCCTCCACGGTCAGTGCGAACCTCGCGACGGCCTATCAGATCAAGGGCATGAACTTCTCGATCACCTCGGCCTGTTCGACTTCGCTGCATTGCATCGGCATGGCCGCGCAGCAGATCGCGCTGGGCAACCAGGACGTGATGTTCGGCGGCGGCGGCGAGGAACTCGACTGGACGCTGTCCTGCCTGTTCGATGCGATGGGCGCGATGTCGAGCAAGTATAACGACTCCCCCGGCCGCGCCTCGCGCGCCTTCGATGCCGACCGTGACGGCTTCGTGATCGGCGGCGGCGGCGCAATGGTGGTGCTCGAAAGTCTCGAGCATGCGCAGGCGCGCGGCGCGAAGATCTACGCCGAAGTGACCGGCTTTGCCGCGACCTCCGACGGGGCCGACATGGTCGCGCCGTCGGGCGAGGGCGGCGAACGCGCGATGCGCGGTGCGCTCAGGACCATTCCCGATGGCCGGAAGGTCAGCTACATCAATGCGCATGGCACCTCGACCCCGGTCGGCGATGTCGGCGAGATCGAGGCGGTGCGCCGGGTGTTCGGCGAAGGCTCCACTCCGCCGGTCAGCTCGACCAAGTCGATGACCGGGCACAGCCAGGGCGCGACTGGCGCGCAGGAAGCGGTTTACTGCCTGCTTGCGCTCGAACACGATTTCATCATTCCGTCGATCAACGTGGAGACGCTCGATCCGGCGCTGAAGCCGGAAGAGATCGCGACAGAGATCGTCGAGAATGCCGGGCTCGATACGGTGATGACGAATTCCTTCGGGTTCGGCGGCACCAACGGTTCCATGCTGCTGTCGAAGTTTCGCGGCTGATTTCTCGGCGCAGATACGCGCTTATCGCTAGGTGAGGGGTTTGAAGATGGGCGTGCTTGCAGGAAAACGCGGCTTGGTGATGGGCGTGGCCAACGAGCGCTCGATCGCCTGGGGCATTGCGAAGGCATGTTCCGAAGCAGGGGCCGAACTGGCATTCACCTATCAGGGCGAAGCCTTCGGCAAGCGGCTCGAGCCTCTCGCGCAAAGCGTCGGATCTGACCTGATGCTCGATGTCGATGTCACCGACGACGCGTCGCTCGATGCCGCCTTCGGCGCGTTGCAGGATCGCTGGGGGCGGCTCGATTTCGTAATCCACGCCGTTGCTTTCTCCGATAAGTCGGAGCTTACCGGGCGCATCCTCAATACCTCGCGCGCCAACTTCATGAACTCGATGGATATCTCCGCGTACAGCTTCATCGAGGTCGCACGCCGCGCGCATCCGATGATGGTCGAACACGGCGGCACGCTGCTGACGCTGAGCTATATGGGCTCCAACCGTGTCACTCCGAACTACAATGTCATGGGGGTCGCCAAGGCGGCGCTCGAGGCTGGAGTGCGGTATCTCGCAAACGACCTCGGCCCCGAAGGCATACGCGTCAACGCGATCAGTCCCGGGCCGATGAAGACGCTCGCCGGCAGCGCCATCGGCGGGGCGCGCAAGACCTACAAGCACACCGAAGCCAATGCACCGCTGCGCGCCAACGCAACGCTCGAAGCGGTTGGCGGCACGGCGGTGTATCTGTGTTCCGATGCGGGGGCCTGCACGACCGGCGAGATCATCCGCGTCGACGGCGGTTTCCACGTCCTCGGCATGCCGCAGCAGGACAATCTCTGACGGCGAGCAGCAGCCTCGCGAACGGAGCGTAGTTAGGAAGGGTCAGAGACCCGTCAGGACCTGGTCGGGCGGCCGGTGCCCATCGACCCACATGCGGATGTTGGCGATCACCTTAAGGCCGCTTTCCTCGCGCCCCTCGCGCGTGGCCGAGCCGATATGCGGCAACGTCATCACATTGGGATGATGGATCAGCCTGCGGTCGACATCCGGTTCGTCGGGATAAACATCCAGCCCCGCGCCCGCGAGCTTGCCGCGTTCCAGTGCCGCAATCAGCGCCTCTTGGTCGACGAGGTCGCCGCGGGCGGTGTTGATGAGGCTGGCGCCGTCCTTCATCAAGCCGATGCGCCGCTCATCGATCATGTGATGCGTATTCGGTCCGGCAGGGCAGTGCAGGGTCAGGATGTCGGCCTCGCCCATCAGATCGTCGAGGCTTTCGACCCAGCGGGCGTGGAACATGCGCTCGACCGCTTCAGGGAGCCGCTTGCGGTTGTGATAAGCGATTTCTAGCCCAAAGGCGCGCGCGCGGTGCGCGACAGCCTGGCCGATCCGCCCCATGCCGACGATGCCAAGCACCTTGCCCGCAAGTTTGGTGCCGAGCAGTGCAGTTGGAGTCCAGCCGGTCCACCGGCCGCTGCGGATCAGCTCGACGCCCTCACGGACCCTGCGCGGAACGCCGATGATCCCGGCCATCGTCAGGTCGGCCGTATCGTCGGTAAAGACGCCCGGCGTATTGGTGACAATCATGCCGCGTGCAGCGGCGGCCTTGAGGTCGAGATGCTCGGTCCCCGCGCCGAAATTGGCAATCAGCTGCAAGTCCTTGCCCGCACTGGCAATCATCTCGGCATCGATACGGTCGGTGACGGTCGGGACGAGGACGTCGCAATCCTGCATCGCAGCTAAGAGCTGGTCGCGCGTCAGCGGCACGTCTTCCGGATTGAGCCGCACCTCGAAGAGTTCGCCCATGCGCTCCTCCACGCTCGGCATCAGGTGGCGGGTCACGAAGACGCGAGGTGTGCGGTCGAGGCGTTTTGCGGGGCGGGTGTCGGAGCTTTCCATCTGCGGCCAAGCGCTAGGACGCGGGGAGGGGAGCGGTCAAGGATTCGCACGGCGAAAGCGCGCACCAAGGGCGTTGACTGTTTGCCGACAATCGCCGATTCAGCCGGCCATGTTCCTACGGCTTTTCATACCCTTCCTGTTACTCATCGGATTTGCCGCTCCCGGTCACGCCCAGGACCGCGAAGCGCCCTATTGGGCGAGCATCCGCGCGAGCGTGCTCAACATGCGCGTCGGGCCGAGCCCGGACTACAAGGTCGAATGGGTCTACCGGCGTCCCGGCCTGCCGGTCAAAGTGCTGCGCCTGATGGAGGGCTGGCGCCTCATCGAGGATCCGGACGGAACGCAGGGCTGGGTCGTCGCGCGGCTGCTTAGCCCCGAACGGGCGGCGATCGTCATCGGTGAGGGGCTTGCCGACATGCGCGCGGGCGAGAGTGATGATGCCGCGCTCAAATGGCGCGTCGAGCCCGGTGTCAGCGGTATTCTGGGTGATTGCGACGATGGCTGGTGCGAACTCGTCGTTGGCAACCGGACGGGCTATGTGCGCGAAACCCGTCTATGGGGCGTAGGCGAGCCCTGAGGCTGCCCGTACCGATCATTCGGTCGCCGGTTCCTCGCTGCCCGTAGACGGCGCATCGTCGACTGCGGCTTCCGGTTCGAGCTTGCGCACGGATGACTGAACCGTGCCGTCCGACCCCTGCATTTCGAAGGCCCCGTTTTCTCCCGGAGCCCCACCGGTGAAGCATTCTTCGCCAAGGTCGCCTTCGGGGTCGAAGCACATCTTTCCGTCATCGGCGATGCGCCAGGCTCCGCCGCCGGTGCGCGCGCCTTCGGGCGTGGTCTCGACATATGTGCCGTCGGCATTGATCGTCTGCAGGGTGACGGTGCCATCCGCCATGGCAATCTCGTAGGTCCCCGAGATATCCCCCAT
>JBFOLW010000018.1:0-5322 GCA_040830305.1 Erythrobacter sp. | reverse complement strand
TGCGTCCAGACTGACGTTACGTAAGGCGTGAAAGCGCGATTGCCTTTGTGGCAGAGAATCGCTAGTGCGCCGCTTCCCGTGTCGAGAGGCCGGGCGAGGCCCGATGGCGGAGTGGTTACGCAGAGGACTGCAAATCCTTGCACGCCGGTTCGATTCCGGCTCGGGCCTCCACTTCTCTTGTTGCAGAGAATGTGCCGCTTTAGCTCAGTTGGTAGAGCACATCATTCGTAATGATGGGGTCACAGGTTCGAGTCCTGTAAGCGGCACCATTTCCAAGATTGTCCGGAATTTACATGACATTTCCGTCGCGGAAGTGTTAGGCAGCGCGCCTGCTAGAAAGAAGAGACCCGGGACTACGGGTCCGTCGGATCGCTGAGAACATCGGCTAGCGTGCCCCGGGCGGCGCGTGGTTGGGGGGCGATCCGGATGGGCTTTTGCCAGCACGAGAACAAGCAAGCGGCGCGTGGTCGGAAGGCCGCGTTCAGGACAATTCGGGCCATGTTTCTGGCCGGGGCAGTGGCGGTCGCCCTGCCATCTGCCGTGCAGGCGCAGACGGTGCCCAGCCGCACCGAGCTGACCCCGCCACAAGCGCGTGAGCCCGCCAGGCCGTCGACCACGCTGACTATCGACGGCGGGATGGAACGCGCGCCATGTGCGCTCGATGCGCCCGACCTTGCCGAGATCAAGGTGACGCTCAATTCGGTTCGTTTCGTCGGGGCGGAGAACGCTCCCGATGTTGCGCTGGGCGGAGCTTACGAAAGCTATCTTGGCCAGGAGCTGCCGATTTCGGTGCTGTGCGACGTGCGCGCAGCGGCCAACCAGCGGCTACAGCGCGCGGGCTATCTCGCCACGGTCGAAATTCCGGCGCAGCGCCTCTCCAACGGCGATGCCGAGATGCGGATCGTCTTCGGCCGCGTGACAGCGCTGCGCGTGCGCGGCGATGCCGGACCGTCGGAACGGCTGGTGGCCAGCTACCTGGAGCCGATTACGCAGGATGCGGTGTTCAACACCAAGAGGGCAGAGCGCTACCTGTTGCTCGCGGACGATCTTCCGGGCGTCGACTTGCGTCTCTCGCTGCGCCCCGCTGCCGGCGGTGCACCCGGAGACCTCGTCGGCGATATAGCGGTCGTGCGGCGCCGCGGCGCGCTCGATTTCAACGTCCAGAACTATGGCGCGAAATCTCTCGGGCGGATCGGCGGTCTGCTGCGCGGCGAGGTCTACGACATCACCGGTCTGGGCGATCGCACCAGCCTCGCGCTGTTTTCGACCGCCGATTTCGACGAGCAGCAAACCGTGCAGCTCGGGCACGATTTCGCGATCGGCGGCGGCGGGCTGCGGATGTTCGGGCAGTTTACCTACAGCTGGACCGATCCGGACCTCAATCTGCCCGGGCTCGATGTCGAATCCGAAACGCTCTTCGCCACGCTCGGTCTCGCCTACCCGGTGCAGCGCAGCCGCAGCGCTTCGCATGTGCTGAGCGGCGGGTTCGATTTCGTCGACCAGGATCTCACGGTGAACGACCTGCGGCTGACGCGCGACAGGGTGCGTACGGTCTTCCTGCGGATGGATTCCAGCTATGCCGATCCGGATAGCGTGTCGGGAGCAGGCGGCTACAGCGCGTTCGAACCGCGGCTCGGCGCATCCGGTGCAATCGAAGTGCGGCAGGGTCTCGACCTGCTCGATGCCAGCCCCGACTGCCGGCCGAGCCCCCTGGGATGCATCGCCGCGGGGGTGGCTCCCAACCGGATCGAGGCCGACCCCACGCCGCTGCTCGTCCGGCTCGAAGGACAGGCGGATTTCCGCCCGCTACCCAAGCTGCGGTTCTCGCTGGGGATGAGCGCACAGTTTACCGACGATCCGCTTCCGGCCTTCGAGGAGTTTTCCGCCGGGACCTATTCGATCGGGCGCGGCTACGACCCGGGCAGCGTGCTGGGGGACAGCGGCTATGCGCTGTCGTTCGAGCTCGGATACGGTTCGATGGCACCTGCCGGACCGCGCGAATTCGCGTGGGAGGGCTATCTTTTCACCGACATGGCCTGGGCCTGGAACGAGGATCCGAGCCGTGCGCCGCTCAATCCCGACCGGCTGTGGTCGGCGGGCGCCGGACTGCGCTTCGCCTACGGCAGCGCCCTGCAGGCCGACGTGGCTGTCGCCGTCCCGCTCGAGAGGCCCGACTTCGCCACCGATCGCGGAGACGTCAGG
Source organism: Erythrobacter sp. (assembly GCA_040830305.1). Classification (GTDB taxonomy): domain Bacteria; phylum Pseudomonadota; class Alphaproteobacteria; order Sphingomonadales; family Sphingomonadaceae; genus Qipengyuania. The sequence goes on along the minus strand of JBFOLW010000018.1, from coordinate 3,120 downwards.
ATACTGTTCTCGCTCACCACCCGTCTGCTTCCCTGGAGGTTCTGATATGGCCCGTTCAACCCATCGCCGCACGCCCCTGCTGCTTGGCGGGGCGGGCCTTGCCGTGGCCGCGATCCTCGCACTGCCTTCGCCGGTCGGAGCGCAGGCCTTCAACGGCTCGCCGGTCTTCGTTCGCGGCAGCGGCAATGTCGACCGCTCGGTGCCGAATGTCGATACGATCACGATCAGCAGCGCAACCGCTGTGCTCGACTGGACCGTTTTCGAGGACAATTTCGGGAATGCGCTGACCTTCCTACCCACTGGCCACACCGCGTTCTTCCAGGACACACCCGGGCAGGGCGGCTTCGCGGTCCTCAACCGGATCCTTCCCTCGACCAACGGCAATGTCGTCGTTTTCGACGGGACGGTCGTCTCGCGGCTGCTGGCGGCGGACAGCACTCGCTCGAGCGGCGGCACTGTCGCGTTCTATTCGCCGACCGGCATCCTCGTCGGAGGCAATGCCGTGTTCGACGTCGGGCAGCTGCTGCTGACTACGCTCGATCCCGATCTCGACAGTTTCGACAACTATGCAGCGGGCGGCACGCTGCAACTGGCCGGCGCACCCGGGGCGACTGCTGCGGTCGACATTGCTTCCGGAGCGCAGATAACCGCAAACGGCGAGGGCAGCTATTTCGCCGTTGCAGCGCCGCAGATCCTCATGCGCGGGAATGCCTATATCAACGGCACGACAGCCTATGTGGCCGGCGAACAGGTCAATCTGACATACAACAACGGGCTCTTCGATATCCAGATTCCGGTCGGAACGAGCGTCGGGACGCCGATCGACCACAGCGGGACCACAGGGGGGCCGTCGAGTACCGGGTCGGGTGACAATCACCTGATCTACGCCGTGTCGAGGGCGGCGGCCAATCCGATCGCCATGCTACTACGCGGCAATCTGGGCTTCGATACCGCGGCGACCGCGGGCGTGGACAATGGCGATATCATCCTCTCGGCGGGCTACGATGTCTTCGGGCGCAGCGTTCCGACTGGTCCGGTCGACAGCGGGGCGGTACTGGAATCGATCACGATCCTGGGGCCAACCATGCTGACCTCGAGCGTATTAGCCGGTGCCACCGGCCATTTCGACGCGAACTCAAACGACGGTGCAATCGATTTCGCCGACGATCTCACCGTCCGGGCAGCCCGTTCGATCTCCCTGGCTGCGCGCAATGGCAATGACCTGGCCGTTGCAGGAGATTCCAGCTTCGAGGCCGAGGGAACGATCGCGGCTTCCGGCGATGTAACGGGCGGCGACATTTCGCTGACGGCGCGCGGTGCCGGCTCGCTGTCTTTCTTCGGCAATCTCTCGGCCTTTGCCACGCCCACGCAGCGCGATGGCAGCTCCACTGGCGGCACGATCGGGCTTGTTGCGGACAATGGGACGCTGGCGGTCGATGGCGAAGTCATGCTGTTCGCGCAGGCCAACAATTTCTTCCCGACAGGAACCCTCGGCGACGGATCTGGCGGCACGATCAGCCTGCTCTCCCGCAATGGCGGCCTGATCGACCTCGGCAGTAGTCTGCACATGGATACCAACGCGTTCGGAAATGGATTTGCCGGGAGGACGGCGACGGCCGGAGCGAATGAGATCGTGGCCCAAAGTGGTGGCAGGATCGACATCGCGGGAAGCGTTTCCCTGCAGGCGTCCGGTTTCGGCGGCGATGCCGACGGTACCTCGGGCGTGATCGACGGCGGCGCGGGTTTCGGTGGCTTTATCCAGATCCTCGCCGATGGCGGGAGCATCAGCTTTGGCAGCACGTTGTCGATGGGCGCCGATGGAATCGGCGGAAACGGAGCAAGCATTTTCGGAGCCGGCCCCGGCGACTTTGGCGGTCTCGGCCAGGGCGGACAGATTCTGATCAACGCAATCGACGGTTCGATTGTGATTGCCGACGATGTGTCTCTCGTGGCCCGAGGCTTCGGCGGTCAGGGCGGGTCGGGCGGCAACGGCATCGGTGGGTTGGCGCAGGTCTTTGCCGATGGCAGCGGATCGATCGACCTGATGAGTGTTTCGGCGTCCGCGCACGGCTTCGGCGGTGACGGTTCTGGCAACAATGGGCGCGGCGGCGATGCCGGGGGTGGGCAGTCCATCATCCTCACGCTTGGAACCGGCGATATCAGCGTTACGGGCGACGCCAGCATGCAGGCCAACAGTTTCGGCGGGGATGGCCACACCGGCGGCGATGCCGTCGGCGGGAATGCCGGGATCTATGCGGTATTCGGCTCTATCGCCATCGATGGGAACGCCAGCGTGCACTCGCTCGGATTCGGCGGCGATGCCACCGTCGGTTTCGGGGGCAATGGCGGCAACGCAATCGGCGGCACATCCTACCTACAGGCAGACGGGTCCGAGAGCGCCGGGGCGTCGCTCGTTATCGGCGGCAACGGCTCGATCGATGCCTCCGGCTTTGGCGGGATCGGCGGTGCGGGGGACGGCATAGGGATTGCCGCCGGCATGGGCGGTAATGGAACCGGCGGTATCTTTCAGGGGCAACCGGGCACCGGCGGTGCATTCGCAATCGCTGGCCGCGACAACGCAATTCTGGTTATCGGCGGTTCTACCGTGGTCAGTGCCAGAGGCACGGGCGGCGCGGGCGGTGTCGGCGGGGCGGGGCAATCGGGAGGCGCCGGTGGTGTCGGCACGGGCGGAACGACGCAAGCGGGAACCTTCATTGCGCGCGGTGACGGATCGCTCGGGGCAGGACGCGCGACTTTCGCAGCGCTTTGGCTCGATGCCAGCGGCACGGGCGGTGCAGGTGGCTCGGGCGCTGCAGGCCTCGGTCTTGGAGGCATCGGGCAGGGCGGTACCGCGGGGGTCTTTGCAATCGAATCGCAGGTCGATGCGGACGATGTGACGACCATTGCCGACGGCTCGGGCGGCGCGGGATCGACCGGCGGCGACGGGATCGGTGGTGACGCCGGCATCGGGATCGTCTCGGGAAGTCTTTTCGCCAGCAATCTGTTCGCACGGGCCAATGGAACCGGGGGAAGCGCGACCCCCGGGGTTGGGGGCGATGGCATTGGCGGAGAGGCTTGGTGCGAGATGGGGTGCCCCCCCGGTCTCCTCGGCGGGGGCCG
>JBFOLW010000017.1:0-5730 GCA_040830305.1 Erythrobacter sp. | reverse complement strand
GAGCATCGATGGTGAAACCGCAATCCTGGTAGTCGATGGCATGAAGGCGCCGGTTCCGGCTGCCGCTTTCGGCACCGGTGAGAAGGGCGCCTCGCTCAACGCCACCAAGGCTCAGATCGTCGGCATGCTGCAGGCTGCCCAAGAGCAGGCCATCGCAGCACGCGACGCCGCGCTGGTCGTCGGCGCTGCCGCCGTCACCGCCAAGAATGCACCGCTCGGCACCGTTCTCGAAATCGAGGGCGACAACGTGATCGTTGCTCGCGGCGGCGACGAGATGAAGAAGGTCACCCTGCTGCGCGAACACTTCGCTGCCGGCCCGAACGGTGAACTGATGGCGCTGCTGACCAACGCCCAGATCGATGCCGCCATGGCGGCTGCCGCTCCGGCTGCCGACAGCGCCGGCGAATAATCCGGATACCCTTGGACGGGGTCTAGAAAGGCCGGAGGCGAGCGATCGCCTCCGGCTTTTTTGATGGGTGCGGTCAGGCCCCGTATCCCGACCCTTTCTACTCTGCCCCGGGCAGTAACATTCCTAGAACCTGTTGTCGCGCGGGAAGCCCTGCGGCGGGAGGCGGCCGGCGCCGCCGCGCGCCACTTTCCATTGCCACATCTCGTTCTCGGTCCGCGTGCGGTCGCCCTTGCCGCCCATCTGCCATGAAAGACCCTCGGCCAGCGTGAAGGTCGTCGCATCCGACAGGCCGCCATCGCGATAGTTCTGCAGCTTGACCCCCTGCCCCTTGGCGAGGGTTGGAAGTTCTTCGAGATTGAAGACCACGAGCTTGCGATTATCGCCGACCACGGCGACGTGATCGTGGCCAGCAGCGATCGGGCGGACGACTACCAGCCGGGCATCGCCCTTCAGGTTTACCACCTGCCGGCCCTTGCGCGTCTCGGCCAGAAGTTCGTCGGTCGTGGTCCCGAAACCCTTGCCGGTGCTCGCAGCGAGCAACAGCCGCCTGTCCTTCTCGTGCACGACCACCGCAACGATCTGCGCGCTCGCATCGATGTCGAGCGTGTTGCGCACCGGCTCGCCGAAACCGCGCGCACCGGGAAGCTTGTCCGCCCCCAGCGTGAAGAACCGGCCCTTGTCGGTCGCCAGCAGCAGCTTGTCGGTCGTCTGTGCGTGCAGCACGAAGGCGGGACCATCGCCCTCCTTGTACTTGAATTCCTGGTCGAGCGGCAGGTGGCCCTTGGCTCCGCGAATCCAGCCCTTCTGCGACAGGATGACCGTAACCGGTTCCTTCTCGATCATCGCGTCCATGCTGAACTCGACCGCGGGCGCTGCTTCCTCGATTGTTGTGCGGCGCGCGCCCAGACCGGTCTCGGGTCCGTATTCCTTGCGCAGGGCATTCAGGTCGCGCTTCAGCCGCGTGCGCTGGCGCGCGGGGCTGCCAAGCAGTTTCTCGAGTTCGTCCTGCTCCTTGAGCAGCTCGTCCTTCTCGTTCCGGAGCTGCATCTCCTCCAGCTTGCGCAGACTGCGCAGCCGCATGTTGAGGATCGCCTCGGCCTGCCGGTCGGTAAGGTTGAACTCCTCCATCATCAACGGCTTGGGCTCGTCTTCGGTGCGGATGATCTCGATCACGCGGTCGAGATTGAGGAAGGCGATGATATAGCCTTCGACCAGCTCCAGTCGCCGCGCGATCTGGTCGAGCCGGTGGCGGCTGCGGCGCTGGAGGATGTCGATCTGGCTGCCGATCCAGTGAGTGAGGACCTCCTTCAGCCCCATCACCATCGGCGTGCGTCCGGCGTCGAGCACGTTGAGATTGAGCCCGAAGCGCGTTTCCATGTCGGTCAGCTTGTAGAGGCTTTCCTTGAGCAGCTCGGGATCGACATTGCGGCTGCGCGGCACGAGCACGATGCGGATCTGTTCGTCGCTTTCGTCGCGCACGTCTTCGAGAATGGGAAGCTTCTTGTCGGCTATCGCGGCCGCGATCTGCTCGATCAGCTTGCCCTTGGCGACCTGGTAGGGAATCTCGCTGATGACGAGCTGCCACTGGCCGCCACCCAGCCGCTCGATACCCGCTTCGCGGTCTTCGCCCTTCTCGGCCTCGGCAGCATGGAAACGCCCACGCACACGGAACGAACCGCGGCCCGTTTCATAGGCCGCGGCGACCGTCTCGGCGCTTTCGGCAACGATGCCGCCGGTGGCGAAATCGGGCCCCCTGAACAGCTCCATCAGCCGCGCGTGCTCGACATGCGGATTGTCGATCACCTCCAGCGTCGCATCGACGATTTCGGCGACATTGTGCGAGGGGATGTTGGTCGCCATGCCCACCGCGATGCCGCTCGCGCCATTGGCCAGCAGGTTGGGGAACAGGCCGGGCATGATTTCCGGCTCTTCTTCCTCGTTATTGTAGGTCGGGATGAAATCGACCGTGCCCGCGTCGAGGCCCTCCATCAGGCGCATCGCGGTCTTGGTCAGACGCGCTTCGGTATAGCGGTAGGCGGCGGCGTTATCGCCGTCGATATTGCCGAAGTTCCCCTGCCCTTCGACCAGCGGGTAGCGCAATGCGAAATCCTGTGCGAGGCGGACCATCGCATCATAGGCCGCGGTATCGCCATGCGGGTGATACTTGCCGATCACTTCGCCCACCACGCGGGCCGATTTCTTGAACCCGCTCGCCGGATCGAGCTTCAGCTGCCGCATGGTCCACAGCAAGCGGCGGTGGACCGGCTTCAACCCGTCGCGCAGGTCGGGCAGCGAACGCGCGGTGATGGTCGACAGCGCATAGACGAGGTAGCGCTCCGACAAGGCGCTATCGAAGGGGGCATCGACGATCGCGTCGAACGGGTCTTTTTCACTGTCGGCAGTGGTATCGTTGGCGGCCATGCAACCCGCCCTACCACTGCCACGGCTCGCCTAGAAGAACGGAACGAGGGCCTTTCCCCACGCATTGCATGGGTGACACGAAATCAAGGAGTTACACCATGACCAAGCGCGTTATGATCCTCGCCACCGATGGCTTCGAACAGTCGGAGCTGATGAAACCCAAGGCCAATCTCGAGCAGGTCGGCATCGAGACCGAGGTGGTGAGTCTCGACAGCGGCGAAATCAAGGGCTGGGACCAGAACGACTGGGGCGAGAGCGTCAAGGTCGACAAGACCGTCGATGAAGTCTCGAGCTGCGATGGCTATGATGCCCTCCTCCTCCCGGGTGGCCAGATGAACCCCGATATCCTGCGGATGAACGAGCGTGCGGTCGCGATCGTCCGCGAATTCGGCATGGCGAACAAGCCGATCGCGGCAATCTGCCACGCGCCGTGGCTGCTTGCCGAAGCAGGCCTCATCGACGGCAAGACCGTGACCGGCTGGCCGTCGATCCGCACCGACCTCAGGAATGCCGGCGCGACCGTGGTCGACCAGGAGGTCACACAGGACGGCAGGCTGATCACCAGCCGCAATCCCGATGACATTCCCGCCTTCAGCAAGGCGTTGATCGAAATGCTGGGCGAATCCGTCGAACACGCGGAGCTCGAAGCCGCCTGATCGAGCAGATCGTATCTTACAGCGAGGACCCCGCCGCAGCGATGCGGCGGGGTTTTTTTGTTTGGTTGCATCCTCACTGTCCTGTGGCAGAAGCGGCTCCCAAGTGGAGGGAAATATGAAGCAATCCATCGGCACCGTTATGCTAGCGCTCGGCTTCCTGTCTGGCTGCAGCGACACAGCGGAAGATGAAAGATCGCCACGCTCGATGATTGCTCAGGTCGAACCCGCGACGGGGGACAATGCCGATGCGCATAATTCTTTCGGCTTTATGGAGGCTATGGAGCCCGGCTTCGATTTGACCGGGCAGCGTGCCCAGACTGCCCGCAGCGCTGCGCTGCGCAATGCAGTCGATATTGCGGATCGGGAAAACGCCCGCCCCGCTGAGGGCGCTCCCGCAGCGACCAACCAGATCGCCTATTCCTACGGGTTCGGTTTCCGGATCGATGGCGACAAGATCGCGGAGTTACAGTCAGCCCATGTCGCTCAATGCGAGGCAATAGGACCGTCATGCCGCGTCCTCCGCATGTCGACAGCGAGCATGGACGATTGGGATGGCTACGGCGAGCTCAAGCTTCAAGTCGCCGCCGAATTGGCGGCCGGATTCGGCGACAGTATCACAAAGCCAGCCAATGACCTGGGCGGCGAACTCGTCTCCTCGGTTCGCGACGGTGAAGACCTTGCCGAACAGATCATCGATACCGAGGCGCGGCTCGCATCCCGATTGGTGCTGCGGGACAAGCTTACCGCCATCCTCGCCGGAAACCGGGGATCGGTCGACGAACTGGTCAAGGCCGAGAAGGCAGTGGCCGATGTCAACGAGGAGATCGACGCAACCCGCACGAAGCTGGAGCAGTTCCGCAATCGCATCCGCTTCAGCGAGGTTGAGATCAAGTACGAGCCCTACTTCGGCCAGTCGCAGATAGGATTTGGGAGGCCTGTCGTGGAGGCCTTGCGATCGATCGGCTCCACGCTCGGAAGTGCGACGGCGCTCCTGATCTACGGCCTTACCGCGCTCGTCCCGTTCGTCCTTTTCGGCCTCCTGCTACGATGGGCCTTGCATCGTTCCGGATTGCGCATCCGGTTCTGGAAGAACCGCGGCGGCTCTGCCTAGAACCGCCGCATGTCGTGGCTTTCGGCGGGGATGCGCACGGTCAGGCCGTCCATTTCCGCGGTCAGCTCGATCTGGCACGACAGGCGGCTGGTGCGCGCGACACCGGCGGCGAGGTCGAGCATGTCCTCTTCCTCCTCGCTTGCCTCGTCCAGCCGGTCGAACCATTCGGGCGCGACGATCACGTGACAGGTCGAGCAGGCCATCTGGCCCTCGCAGGTGCCCTCGAGCGGGAGGCCCGCCGCCTGCGCCACGCGCAGCAAATTGTCGCCGGGTTCGGCCTCGGCAACCATCGTGTCGCCGCCGGGCGCTTCGAATGCGATCTTCATAGCGATCCCTGCGCCCTGGCGGCGGCGTTGATCTTCTGCGCCGCGGTCTCGATATCGTCCATTGTCGTATAGCGCCCGAAGCCCAGCCGGATCGAGCATTTGGCGAGCTTCTTCGGCAACCCGATCGCCTCGAGCACATGGCTGGTGCGGCCCGATCCGCTGGCGCAGGCGCTGCCGGCGGAGAACATCACGTCGCGCACCTCGCTCATCAGGCGGTTGACGTCGAGCCCGCCGCCATTGGGCCCGTGCGGGCGGATGTTGAGATTGCCGTGATACCTCGCCTCCGCGCTGCCATTGAGCTCCCAGTCCTCGAAAAGCTCGCGGGCGCGTTTCCAGAGCTTCCCGACATGCTCCGCGTCCTGCTCCATCCGGTCCTTCGCTTCCGCGGCGGCGGCGCCCATGCCCGCGATCAGCGCAGGCGACAACGTGCCCGAGCGGACACCGAATTCCTGCCCACCGCCGGTCTGGACTTCGCCCAAATCGAGCCCCTCGCGCACCCACAGCGCGCCGACGCCCTTGGGTCCGTGGAACTTGTGCGCGCTGATCGCGATCATGTCCGCGCCGGTCAGTTCGATCTTGCCATAGGCCTGCACCGCATCGCAGAAATAGAGCGCGTTGTTCTCCTTCGCCTTGCGGTGCCATTCGATGGTCGGCTGGATCGTGCCGATCTCGTTGTTGACCTGCATCAGGCAGACCAGCCGCGTGTCCTGCGGCAGGCTCTGCTTGGTATTGCACTGGCCGTTCTTGGCGACATTGAGCACGTGGCACTGGCCGAGGTCGCGCGCGGTATCGAGCACGGCCGCATGT
>JBFOLW010000016.1:0-2405 GCA_040830305.1 Erythrobacter sp. | reverse complement strand
TCTTCGAGCCATTTGATCGAGTACTGGCCGCTCTTCACGTCGTCCTGCTGGAGCAGGGCCTGGTGCAGCGGGATCGAGGTCTTCACGCCCTCGACCACCATTTCCTCCAGCGCACGCTTGAGCCGCATCATGCAGCCTTCGCGGGTGCGGCCGTAGACGATCAGCTTGGCGATCATGCTGTCGTAATAGGGCGGAATACGATAGCCGGCGTAGAGCCCGCTATCGACGCGTACATGCATGCCGCCGGCGGCGTGATAATAGGTCACTTCGCCGGGGGAGGGCGCAAAGGTCCACGGATCCTCGGCATTGATGCGGCACTCGATCGCATGGCCCTTGAATTCGATCTCGTCCTGCTTGACCGAGAGTGGGTGGCCCGCAGCGATGCGGATCTGTTCGCGGACCAGATCGACGCCGGTGATCGCTTCGGTCACCGGGTGTTCGACCTGCAGGCGGGTATTCATCTCGATGAAGTAGAACTCGCCATTCTCCCACAGGAACTCGATCGTGCCCGCACCGCGATATCCCATGTCGCGCATCGCCTGCGCGCAGACCTCGCCCATGCGCATCCGGTCTTCCTCGCCGAGCACCGGAGAGGGCGCTTCTTCGAGCACCTTCTGGTGACGCCGCTGGAGCGAACAGTCACGCTCGCCGAGGTGGATGGCATTGCCTTCGCCGTCGCCGAAGACCTGGAATTCGATGTGGCGCGGGTCGCCGAGGTACTTCTCGATATAAACGGTCGCGTCGCCGAACGCCGCCTTCGCCTCGCTCCCGGCCTGCTTCATCAAGCTTTCGAGCTGGTCCTCGCTTTCGCAGACCTTCATCCCGCGACCACCACCGCCGCTCGCAGCCTTGATGATTACCGGAAAACCGATCTCGGCCGCGATCTCGCGTGCTTCCTCGACCGTTACGACCGCGCCGTCGCTGCCGGGGACGAGGGGCAGGCCCAGTTCGCCGGCGGTCTTCTTCGCCTGCACCTTGTCGCCCATCGTGCGGATATGTTCGGGCTTGGGCCCGATCCACTTGATGTCATGCGCCTCGACGATCTCGGCGAACTTGGCGTTTTCCGAGAGGAAGCCGTAGCCCGGGTGGATCGCATCGGCATGTGCGACTTCGGCCGCCGAGATGATATTGGCGATATTGAGGTAGCTGTCGGTCGCGGGCGGCGGGCCGATGCACACCGCATGATCCGCCAGGCGGACATGCATGGCATCGGCATCGGCGGTCGAGTGTACCGCGACGGTTTCGATACCCATTTCATGCGCGGCACGGTGGATGCGCAGCGCGATTTCGCCGCGATTGGCGATCAGGATGCGGGAGATACTCACGGCCGACCTCAGCCGACGACGACGAGTGGCTGGTCGAATTCGACCGGCTGGGCGTTCTCGACGAGGATCGCCTTGACCGTGCCCGACTTGTCGGCAGTGATCGGGTTCATCACCTTCATCGCCTCGACGATCAGCAGCGTCTGGCCTTCCTTGACGCTGTCACCGACCTTCACGAAATCGGCCGCGCCCGGTTCGGGAGCGAGATAGACAGTGCCGACCATGGGCGACTTGATGGCACCCGCGGTGTCGGCGGCAGGTGCGGCACTTTCGGGAGCAGGTGCGGCAGGCGCAGGACCTGTGGCTGCCGCAGCCGGCGCGGCCATCTGCACAGGCGCTGCGGCCATGGCGACGCCGCCGCCGCGCGAGACGCGGATCTTGCGTTCGCCATCCTCCACTTCGATTTCGGTGAGACCGGTGTCGCCCAGCATCTCGGCAAGCTCGCGCACGAGTGCGGTGTCGACGTTCATGCCGGACTTGCCGGCGGTGCCCTTACGTTCGGCCATGGAACCCCTTGTGTGTTGTTTGGCCCGCCTATGCTCCGCGCGAGGGCATAGGGCAAGGGGTGTGGTCGTGATTTAGAGCGCCGCCGCCTTCTCCAACGCTACGGCATAGCCGCGGGCGCCGAGGCCCTTGACCTCACCCACCGCACCCATGCCGACGTAGGTAATGTGACGGAATTCCTCGCGGGTTTCCGGGTCGGACAAATGCACTTCGATCACCGGCACGCCGATCGCCTTGATTGCATCGAGCAGCGCGATCGATGTGTGCGTATAGGCTGCGGCATTGAGCAGTACGGCCTTGGCGCCGGCTTCACGCGCCTCGTGCAGCCAGTCGACCAGCACGCCCTCGTGATTGGTCTGCCGGAAGTCGATCGCGACGCCGAGTTCGCGGGCCTTTGCTGCAAGCATGGCTTCGATATCGGCGAGCGTATCGGAGCCATAAATCTCCGGCTCGCGCGTGCCGAGCAGGTTGAGATTGGGGCCGTTGAGGACGAAGACGGTGTCTGTCATGCGGAGGGGGTAGCGTCGAAGGCCACGACAAGGAAGTGGAAGGTCGGCTTACGACCCGATTGCGGACGTT
>JBFOLW010000015.1:0-2062 GCA_040830305.1 Erythrobacter sp. | reverse complement strand
ATGGCCTCCCCGCCCTTCCGTCTGGGGCGCACCGCGCCGTGGCGGGGCCTTTGCCCGGCCGCGCCTCGCGCCCCCCATGCCGACCAGCTTTATCGCGGCGCCTGCGGGGGGAAGCATCCCCCCCTCGAACCCCTCGAACAGGTTCGAGAGCACCATCCCCACGCTCGGCACGATGCCCAACCTATAGGCCGCCTGCCCCGCCCCGACCTTGCGCACGAGCCCGTAATAGAGCGGGAAGGTCACCACCGATCCGGCGAGCCCGAGATAGAGGATGCCGAGCGCATAGGAGGGGCGTGGATCGAACTGCGGGGGCCCGTCGATCGCCAGCGCATAGGCGGTGTTGATCGCCACGCCCACTGCCATCGACCAGGCCAGCAGCGCGAGGAAGGGCTGCTTCTTCGCCCCGTCCATTGCCTGCGTGATATTGGCCGCGCTGGCCGACAGGATGCCACCGACGGTGAGCGCTGCACCCAGCAAGACTTCCTCCAGTGTCGCGGGTGAAGAGCGCCATTCATGCGCGAAGAGCAAGGCAACCCCGAGCGCCGCGATTGCCGAACCGAGCACGAAGGCGCCGGTTATCGGCTGGCCCAGGAAGATCCGCCCGAAGATCGCATTTGGGACGACCAGCAAGGCAAACATCACAGCAACCAGACCGGAGGTTATGTAGCTCTCGGCATTGTAGACGAAGCCGAAGTTTAGGGTGAACTGGAACAGGCCGAGCAGCACCGCCCAGCGCAATCCGCCCTGTCGCAGCCGGAGAGGCTCGCGGCGCAATATCGCGAGCGCGAACATGCCGAGCGCGGCGATGACGAAGCGATAGGAAATCGACCAGCTGGCGGGGACACTGGCGATCTGGTCGCGGATCACCAGCCAGGTGCCGCCCCAGATCAGGCTCACCAGCAGGAAGGCGGCGAAATTGCGCGGTGTGAAGAGGCTTTCGGCCTGAGCAGGCGTGCTCATAGGGCAGCTATCGCGCTCGCCAGTGCCGTGGCGTCCTCGTCACGAGTGTTCCACGCGGTGACGAACCGCGCGGCGTCAGGCCCCCAGTCGTAGAAACCGAAGCCTCGGTCGCGCAGCGCCTCGCGCTCGGCGGCGGTGCAGCGCACGAACAGCTCGTTGGCCTCGACCGGGTGCATCAGCCGCCCGTTGCACTCGCGGGCGATCTCTTGGGCGGCGGCGTTGGCGTGGCGCGCATTGTCTAGCCAGACATCGCCGTCGAGCATCGCATGCAGCTGCGCGGCAAGAAACCGCCCTTTCGACTGAAGGTGACCGGCGCGCTTGCGGCGGTAGCGCGCGACATCGGCCAGGCTCTCATCGAAAAAGACGATCGCTTCGGCGCCCATCGCACCGTTCTTGATGAAACCGAAGCTCAGCGCATCGACCGGGCCCGCCGCCTCGCCGGGCGTGCATCCGAGAAAGGCCACCGCATTGGCAAAGCGCGCGCCATCCATGTGCAGGCCAAGTCCGCGCTCGCGCGCCAGTTCGGCGATCGCCACAACCTCTTCGGGGCGGTAGCTGCGGCCATATTCGCTCGCCTGCGTGATCGAGATGGCATGCGGCTGGACCTGGTGAACGTCGTCACGAATCGGATCGATCGCCGCGCGAATGGCGTCGGGTGTCAGCTTGGCGCCTTCGCCCTCGGCGAGGATCAGCTTGGCGCCATGGAGGTAGAAGCCAGGCGCACCGGCCTCGTCCATCTCGATATGCGCTTCTTCGTGGCACACGACCGCGCCATGCGGCTGGACCATCGTCGCCAGCGCGAGGCAATTGGCCGCGGTGCCCGTTGCCGCCCACAACACCGTAGAGGGCTTGCCGAAAAGCGCGGAAAAGCGCGCGTCGAGCGCGGCGCTGAGCGCATCGCCATCATAGGGAGAGTCCGGCGCATCCGCCGCTTTGAGGGCTTCCCAGACGGCCGGGTGTACGGCGGCGGCATTGTCGGACAGGAACTGCATCGGAACGCCCTTAACCACCGGAGCATTGCTTGCACAGGAAGGAAAGCTCGGAAACATGAAAGCAGACCGGATCGAAATCGAGACCCGCGACCAGGGCGACCATGGCGCTT
>JBFOLW010000014.1:0-4487 GCA_040830305.1 Erythrobacter sp. | reverse complement strand
GATCAACTGGCAGCGGTGCTACGGATCGCTGCAGGTCACGCCGCGTTACGGGGCGCAGAATGCCGGGCGAAACGATGCCTCGCTGGCCGACGGATTGGGACCGGCGGGGGGCAGGATCCGGGCCGCCGAGGGTACCGCCGTTATGTTCGTCGAAGTGTCCTACCGCTATACGCCCAAGATCCTGCCGAGCATCGTCTCCAACGGGCTCGACCTGCGCTACGAGAGCGCCTTCAACGTGCGCGAGCGCACCAACCAGAACATCACCAACACCCAGAACCTGACGACAAGGTCCTGCTGAGGCGGCAGTTCGCCCGGCAGTGCAAGAGGTTACCTCGATGGACAAGACGATGGCACTGTTCATGGCTGGCGGTATCCTGCTAATCGTCGCGTCGGCGATGGGTGAAGACGGCCCGGTATCGCGGCTGAACGCTGCCGACGCCGAAGGGGCGCAAAGGGTGCGGCAGGCCTATCCGCAAGACGCGCAGCCGTCCGCAGCGCAACAGGAGACCGGGAGGCCGTCGAACCAAGCCTGGTTCGCCCCCGGATCGTCCGCGCCTGCAGGCCCGGCGCCTTCGGCCATTCCCGTCTATCACTACGAAAAAGTGCATATCGAAGTCCCGCAGCAGGTAATCGATCCGGCCGTCGCAGCAGCGAGCGAGATCAAATAGGCTGACGCGCGGTTCGCGGCGGGAAATATGTGAAGCCGGCTTGCGTCGGGCGATTCTCCCCATAGGATCGCCAGCGGGGAGGCCGAGAATGATAGAACGCCTGCGCGCGCTCCGCGATGCGCCCGCGATTGTTGCGGGCCTGCTGGCACTGGCCCTGGTGGTCGTGCTCCAGCTTGCGCAACCCGGCGCGCTGGGGCGTGTCGGCCTCGCAGTATTCGACGCCTACCAGCGGGCTGCGCCGCGGGAACTGCCCGGTGAAAGTCAGGTCGCGGTCGTCGATATCGACGAGCGATCGATCGCCCGGCTCGGGCAATGGCCCTGGCCCCGGACCGAACTCGCGAAGCTGACGGATCGGCTGGCGCGTGCAGGCGCGGCGGCAGTGGTATTCGATATCGTCTTTTCCGAACCCGACCGCACTTCGCCCGAGCAACTGGCTGCCACGCTGGACCTGGGCGACCGGCTGGCGGGCCTCCCCCGACACGACGCACTGCTGGCAGAAAGCTTCGCCGGGGCGCCCGTCGTAACCGCCTATTTCCTCGACCGTGCGCAACGCGGCGGCGAGATCGAACCGAAGGCCAATTTCACACTGCACGGTTCGCTGCCCGATGCGGGCGTGCGCAGCTACCAGGGATCGATCCTGCCGCTGCCCGTGCTCGAAGCCGCTGCGGCGGGCAATGGTTTCGTCAGTCTCGAAAGCGATCCGGACGGGATCGTGCGCCGGGTTCCGCTGGTGGCGATCCATCGCGGCGTGCTGATACCCTCGCTGGGACTGGAGGCCCTGCGTGTTGCCACCGATGGCGGCTCGCCCAACCTGCTTGCCAGCGACGGCAGCGGTGAAACCCGGGGGGCGGGCGGGGCAGCCGTTGCGGTCCGTATGGCGGGGCGCGAGATCCCGGTAACCGATGCCGGCGAGATGTGGCTGCATTTTCCCACCGGGCAGCGCGATCTCTTGCCGGCATGGCAGGTGATTGAAGAGGCGATTGACGACCGCGCGCTGGAGCGGGCGGTGCGTGGGCGGATCGTCTTCATCGGCGGCAGCGCGGCGGGGTTGCAGGACCTCGTCTCGACCCCCGTAGCCGAGCGCATTGCCGGAGTGACCGTGCATGCTGCGGCGACCGAGCAGATGCTTGCCGGCCATTTCCTCGATCGGCCGGACTGGGCCTTCGGGCTGGAACTGGTGCTCGTGCTGCTGTTGGGGGGAGGGCTGGCATTGTTGCTTCCGCGGCTTGGGGCCACGCTCGGCGCGGTGGCGGCGACAGGGGGGATTGCCCTCGTCGTCGGCGGCAGCTGGCTGGCCTTTACGCGCGCGCAATACCTGTTTGACCCGACCTGGCCGGTCCTCGCGCTGGTGACGGTCTATCTCGTCCAGACGGTCGTGGTGTTCTATCGCGAGGAGCGGCAGCGCGCCTACATCCGTTCGGCGTTCGACCGTTATCTCTCGCCCGAGATGGTCCGCCGCATCGCCGAGGATCCCGACCAGCTCGAACTGGGCGGCGAAGAGCGCGAGATGAGCGTGCTGATGTGCGACATCCGCGGCTTCTCGCGCATGTCGGAACGCTACAGCCCGCGCGAAGTGATCGATTTCCTGATCGAGTTCCTCACCCCGATGAGCGACATACTGCTTGCGCGCAAGGCAACGCTCGACAAGTACATCGGCGATGCGATCCTCGCCTTCTGGAATGCGCCGCTCGATGATCCCGACCATCACCGCCACGCCGCACGCGCGGCGCTCGAGATGGTCGAGAAGACTGCCGCACTCAACCGCACCATGCCCGGGCGCAAGGGGGTGGTTTGGCCGGGCGAGGTCGGCATTGGCATCGGGCTCAATGCGGGGCTGTGCTGCGTCGGCAACATGGGTTCGCGCCAGCGGCTGTCCTATTCGCTGATCGGCGATACGGTGAACATGGCCTCGCGCATGGAGGGGCTGACCAAGCAGTATGGCGTGCCGATCGTCGTGGGCAGTGCGCTGGCCGTAGAACTGCCCGGATTCGCCCTGATCGAACTCGATCGCGTCAGGGTCGTCGGGCGCGATGCACCCGAAACCATCCACGCCCTGCTGGGCGACGAAGTGCTGCTCGCGGACCCGCGCTTCACCCGGTTGTCGGGCGCGCATGAGGAGATGCTGGCCGCCTATCGTGCGCAGGACTGGGATCGCGCCGAGGCGGTGCTGGCGCAGGCAGAAGCGGATTATGCGGTGCTCGGGATCCCGAAACTGTGCGCGCTCATGCGCGAGCGGATCGAAACGCTACGCGGGGACCCGCCGCCATCGGGGTGGGACGGGGTCTACCAGGCGACAAGCAAGTAGCGGCAAGCGGGCGCGCTGCGGCAATCAGAAAGGGTCGTTGGGCGACTGGTTGCGGTCGTGATCCTGCGTCCGGTTGCGGTCGTGATCCTGCGTCCGGTTGTCGGGGTTGTCGGTCTCGTCATCGCGGCTGCCGCTGAGCAGCGCGCCGACCGCGATGGCTCCTGCGATCGGGAGCAACGCGCGCAGTAGTCCCCCGCCTCCGCTGGCGGCACGGGCGACCTCGGGCTGGAGCCGGTCCTGCACCTGCGCCAGGCCCGGGCTCGAGATGAAGAACGGCCCAATCGGCTGGGCACCGTCACGCGGGATATAGGCGGCGAGGCCCGGCTGGTCGAGCAGCACGGTCTTGCCCGCTGCGGTGACTTCGGCCTGTCCGACAGTGAGGCCGCCCGCGGTCCCTGCGCCCGGCCCGCGCAGCACGACCAGCGTCGCCTCGTCGCGGTCGCTGTCGACATTGCCGACGAAATCCTCGTCCTCGCCAATATCCTCGGCCTCCCTGCCGACCAGCATGTCGAGCGCGGTGCCGCGAATGCCGATCCGCCCCGAGGGGGTCTGGATTTCGCCGCTGTTGTCGCCTTCCTCGCTGCCCGAGAAGAAGCGCAGCGCGCCCTTGACGAAAGTGGCGAAGAAGCTGCGGCCCTTGTTGGGGTCGTAGACGTAGCGGTCGATCCGCACGCGCGAGCGCGCGCCGATGCCAAAGCTCGAGCGGTCGAGCAGCAGGATCTGGAGTTGCGACTTCTTCGCCGTGTCGATCAGGTCACCCCAGGCGATCCGCTGTTTGCGCTGGATTTTCTGCGGCTTGCGGATCTGTGCATTGCTCATCCGCACGTCTCCGACGACGGTCGAGGCATTGCCGATCTCGGTGCGCTGCTGCGCGGCCAGCGGGCTGGCGAGCATGCTGGCGGCGACAAGCGCGGCGACATATCCGCTCGGGACGCGCATCACTGGACCTCCCCGCCGGCTTCGCAGGCGGCGCGCGCGTCGGCGAGCGTCTGGCGCCCGAATTCGCGCTCCTTCAACCCGTCGATCTCGACCAGGCCGCCCCGGACATCGTCGATCCGGCACAGGTAAAGCGCATGCAGCAGGCGGCCTTCGGCCGACCGGGGATTGACCGCGAGCATGCGTTCGAGCGTCGCCAGCGCCTCGAGATAGGCACCTTGCGCGGCAAGCGCCTGCGCGGCTGCGATCCCGCCGCGTTCGTCCTGTGCCGCATCCGACAGCGCGTCGAGCTCGGCCAGCGTTTCGGCGTGCGCGCTACCCGATGGCAGGCACAGCGCGGCTGCAACCAGCGCGGCGGTGGTGAATTTTCCAAGTGCCATAACGCATTCCTCCCCGGAAAACGCATGATGCGACCGGGGAGGAAGTTACAGCAATTTCGACGAATTCTCCAGCCGCGCGGGCTGGCGCGCCGGTTACGGGCGCGTCTGGCCGTCGCCGTGGACGAGGTATTTGAAGCTGCACAGCTGTTCGAGCCCGACCGGCCCGCGCGCGTGCATCTTGCCCGTCGCGATGCCGAT
>JBFOLW010000013.1:0-2032 GCA_040830305.1 Erythrobacter sp. | reverse complement strand
GTCATTTCGTCGGGGAACCGCTCGCGCAGGCTCGCCGGTATCGAGACGCCGGGGGCGTGGGTCTTGAAGGTAATGTAGAAATGATGCGCGCCGGGCAGTTCGCCGCCACCTTGTTCGATCTCTCCGAGCACCCGGCCGACCACGGCGCGCAGGGCTTCCTGGACGATGGAATCATAGGGGATCAGGCTGTCGGGCGTGTCGTCGCTCATGCCCTCTTAGGTGGAGTGGCGTGCGGGCCGGGTCAAGCGGTTTAAGCGGGTCTTTACCCTGTCGATAGGCGCATTTTCTTGCACGCCGCGGCCCGCGCCTCTAGCGCGGCTGGCATGCGTAAAGGCCGGATCGAACGAAACACCGCGGAAACCAAGATTCTCGTCGAGGTCGATCTCGACGGGACGGGGCAATACGATGTCGCGACGGGGATCGGCTTCCTCGATCACATGGTCGAACAGTTCGCCAAGCATTCGCTGATCGACGTGACGCTGAAGGTCGACGGCGACCTGCATGTCGACCAGCACCACACCACCGAAGACTGCGCGCTTGCGCTGGGGCAGGCACTGGCCGGCGCGCTCGGCGACAAGGGCGGAATCGCGCGCTATGGCAGCGCCTATTCGCCGATGGACGAGACGTTAGCGCGCGTAGCGCTCGATATCTCGGGGCGTCCCTATCTCGTCTGGCGCGCCGGGTTCAGCCAGGAAAAGCTTGGCGAATGGGACACCGAGCTGATCGAGCACTGGTTCCATTCGGTCGCCCAGACCTGTGGTCTCACGCTGCATATCGAGCTGCTCTACGGTACCAACAACCACCATATCTGCGAGGCGATCTACAAGGGCTTTGCGCGCGCGATGCGCGCCGCGGTCGAGGTCGACCCGCGCAAGGGCGGGGCGATCCCCAGCACGAAGGGACAGCTGGGTGGGTGAGGTAATCGCCCTTATCGATTACGGGGCCGGCAATCTGCACTCGGTGGAAAACGCGCTGCGCAAGGTCGGCGCCGATGTAACGGTGACCGCCGACGCCGATGTGATCCGCGCGGCCGACCGGATCGTGCTGCCCGGTGTGGGGTCTTTCAAGGCCTGCGCCGAAGGCCTGCGCGCCGAGAAAGGCGTGGTCGAGGCGATGCGCGAGCGAGTCTTCGTTGGCGGCGCTCCGTTCCTGGGCATTTGTGTGGGCATGCAGTTGCTCGCGACGCGCGGGCTCGAGCATGGCGAGACACCGGGGCTGGGCTGGATCGACGGCACCGTGCGCCTGATCAAGCCGACCGATACCAGCGTGAAAGTTCCGCATATGGGGTGGAACGATGTCGCCCCGCTGGCGCATGCCCGCGGTCACGAGGTGATCGTCCAGGGCGAGGCCTATTTCCTGCATTCCTATCATTTCAAGGCCAGTCACCATCAGGACGTGCTGGCGATGACCGACCACGGCGGCGGGCTGGTCGCCGCGGTCGGGCGCGACAATCTCGTCGGGGTGCAGTTCCATCCGGAGAAGAGCCAGGCCTACGGTCTCGACCTGCTGTCGAAGTTTCTGGAGTGGAAGCCATGATGTGCGTCGTGACCTTGCCAGCCCACGCCCCCACCCGGCCACCCACGGCACGGTATTCTATGGGTCACCGGGTGGGGGAGTGGGCTGGCGCCGCAATGGATATAGAGTCATGATCGTCTTTCCTGCGATCGACCTGAAAGGCGGCGAAGTCGTGCGCCTTGCCGAGGGCGATATGGACCGCGCGACGGTCTATGGCGACGATCCCGCTGCACAGGCGAGGCTGTTCGCCGAGGCCGGGGCCGACTTCCTGCATGTGGTCGATCTCGATGGCTCGTTCGCCGGCTCGGCGCGCAATCGGCAGGCGGTCGAGGCGATCGTCGCGGCCTTCCCGGGTCGGGTCCAACTCGGTGGCGGCATCCGCACGCGCGAGGATGTCGAAGGCTGGTTCGCAGCCGGGGTCACACGCGTCGTCATGGGCTCGGCCGCGCTGAAGAATCCTTAGTTCGTGAAAGACATGGCGCGCCCCCCTCCGGGCGGCGTGGTTTTGGCGGTCGGC
>JBFOLW010000012.1:0-5533 GCA_040830305.1 Erythrobacter sp. | reverse complement strand
CTGACTATTATCGACGATTTCCTTGCCGATCCGTGGGCCGCGAGGCGCGCGGCCCTGGCGCTCGACTATGCGCCCCCAGGCAGCGGCGGGAATTACCCCGGTCGCGACTCGACTGCAGCGTTGCCGATGGACGGGATCAATACCTCCGTCTCACGCCAGCTCGGCCTCGAACTGGTCGGAGCTCCCGGCACCGAGCACGGCCACTGCCGCCTGACGCTGAAGAGCGACAAGGGCCGCAGCGGCGTGCACATCGATCCGGCATTCTATTCGGGAATCCTTTATCTTTCGCGTCCTGAGGATTGCGCGAAACAGAGTGCGGGCGGGACCGACTTTTTCCGTCACAAGCGCACGGGACTCGAGCGCGTCCCGGCAAATGGCGCCGAACTGGCGTCGACCGGATATGACAGTCTCGACGCTCTCGTAGGCGATGTCGTAAACGAGGACACCACCCAGCCAGCGAAGTGGGAACGGGTGATGCGTGTGCCCATGCGGTTCAACCGCCTCGTACTGTTTTCGCCCTGGCAGTTCCACAATGCAGCGCCCGGGTTCGGTGCCGATTCCGAAAGCGCGCGGCTTGTCATGCTGCTCTTTTTCGCCCGCACCTCAACCTAGGGCATCCGCTCGACCACCTCCGCACGGATGACATCGATCAACCGTTGCGAACAGCGTTCGGCAACAAGCTCCTCGTCGAGGATCGCGTGGAAGGCCTCCCGCTTGAAATGCCGGCTGGTACGTTCCTCGAAAGGTTTGGAGAGGGTCGAGCAGACGAGGTCGACCATCCGCTCGGCACCGTGCAATCGGCCCCAGAGATAGTCGTTCTCACGATAGGCGCGGCTGAAGAAGGCACCGAAATTGTAGAACTCGATCCCACGCAATGTCGCCTGCGTCCCGCCTTCCCTAATGCTGCGCGCATCGTCGGGGCTGATTCGGTCGACCTTGACCGGATCGAACTCGGTCAGCCCTTCGTTGCGCAGCAACGGCAGGGTTGCGACATCGTAGAACGGAAAGCCGAGATAGCTGAGCAGCATTCGTCGGCGCAGGTTCTTCGGCATTTGCTCAAGCGCCTCGGCCAACATTTCTTCGGCGCGATCGTCGAGATCGGGAAGCAGGCGTCTTGCTTCGATCATATCGAGCAAAGTACCCGGATCGCGCATGACGCCCTCGGCCAGCGGCACGAACTTCTCTCCCAGCGCAGCGATGCCTTCCTGTTCGAAGTACAGCGCCAGGATGCGGTAGACCGCATCGCGCCCGGTCTCGAGCGCGTCGTCAGGAATTTCGGGGTCGGCTTCCCAATCGCGGGCCAGCCTGCGCGCAAGCAACCGCAATCGGCGGATTCGAAAGCCGATGTCGTGTTCGCGGAAGAAAGAGATCGCTTCGGGCGACGCGCCCCCCGATGGCGCCGCCAGCGTGCCAAGGCCGCGACGGACGAGCTCGGCCCGAAGCACCGACTCGATCGGCGCGATATCGTCTAGGCCCAGCTTGGGCGCAGCCGACAGGGTCAAGCGTGCAAGGCGCGCTATGATTCCGGTGAACTTGGCCTGGGCATAGGCGTGGAAGGCATAGCCTGCCTGTTCAGCTGCGGCTTGCTGTGCTTTCTGCCTCCAGCTCTTGAGCCTGGCAGGGGTCGGTCGATCGAGGAATAGCGTGCGGCCGAACAGCCTCTCGACTGCGGCGTCCACTTCGGGCCGCAATGCTGTTACCATCAGACCGAGCCGTTCGGCCTCGCGGCTTTGCTGTTCCAGCTGCTCCAGATTGTCGCGGATCGGCTGTTCACGGGGGAGGGTGGAGAGCGACCCGAAAATGGCGGAGAAGAAACCCACCGGCTCGTCCATCGCATGCCCGGCACCTTCGAACTGGTCAGGGCGCGGATCGACATAGATGAAGCGGCGATCGACCTCGCGTTGGGCCGGCCGGCCCTGCAGCGCGGAAATGGCGCCCGCGAAGGGTTTGTTGACCAGCACCGAACCGTCGATAAGGGACACGTTATCAAGCGTTTCCCGCGCAACATGAAGCGGCATGATGCGCTCGAGAAAGTCATCCCGCCCGGGCCACGGACGTTCGGTCAGGTTGGACAGCCTGTCGATCTCTTCGATCCGGAGCGGCGGGAAAGCCCCCGGGAAACTCGCGGTGGACCGCGCGGCGAAAACCAGTTCGAGCGGGTTGGCCAGATCCACTCCGCCAGCATTTGGCGTTCGGGCGCGGAACGTGATCGGCATCCGGTGCTCGGTATCCTCGACCACCGGCGGGCTGTGAAGATGTAGCTGTTCGCGATAGCCATGGAAATCGGTCGCGGTGACATAGAGATCGAGCGGGTGTCCCGGTGGCAGCAGCGGAGCTTCGAATTCGCTAGCGGCCATCGCGGAAAACGCGCGCTCGAGCAGCCGCGAGAACCCGAGGCCCGAGAACGGTGGTTCGAACCAGCGTCCGCGAATAAGGTGCGAAACCTTGCGCTCGACCTCCGCCTGGGTTTCCGGCGCGACCTCTTCGGTCAGATTGCTACCGGGACGGCTGAGCAACCAGGTCGCCAGGGGTTGCGCCCAGAACTTCGAATAGCGCCATTTGAGCCGCGCGGCGGGATCGACCAGCTCGTCGACATCGGCCACTTCGAGCCACAGATCGGTCAACGGTTCGAGCGACTGGCCCGAATGAATCGCCTGCGCGAGGAACACGGCATTGATCCCGCCGGCGCTGGCACCGCTCATGATGTCGGGCAGAACCCGCAGGCGCAGGTCCCTTTCGTCGGCGATGGTTTCGAGCAATGCGCGGTAAATCGCATCGACACCGAGCCGCGGAGTGGCCCCTGTATGGAAATCCCTGCTCGCCCGGGCAAGCTGCCACAGCTCGCGCGTGACGCCGTGCATATAGACCGCCAGGCTAACCCCGCCGTAGCAGACCAGTGCGATCCTCAATTCCTTCTGGCGCATCGTCGTTGCGTCATGGCGGGATAAATCGGGGAAGGCAATTGCGTTCCTCAAATGTTCTGTTTAGCGATGGGGCATGGCCAAACCCAAGAAACGCTATGTCTGCCAAGCCTGCGGCAGTGTCTCGCATCGCTGGCAGGGGCAGTGCGCCGACTGCGCCGAATGGAACACGCTGGTCGAGGATGCGCCCGCGACCGTTTTCTCGATGAAGCACGACCTGTCGAGCGGGGGCAGGGCGGTCGAGTTCGTCGATCTCGACAAGCCTGGCGCCTTGCCGACACGGCAGCCGACAGGGTTGGCCGAGTTCGACCGCGCGCTGGGCGGCGGGCTGGTGCCGGGGTCGGCGATCCTCATGGGCGGCGATCCGGGTATCGGCAAATCGACTCTCTTGCTCCAGACTTCGGCTGCGATTGCTCGTTCGGGACACGGCGTAGTCTATGTCAGCGGTGAGGAAGCGTCCGGCCAGATACGCATGCGCGCTGCCCGGCTTGGCGTTTCCGATGCACCGGTCAAACTCGCCGCAGCAACCAATGTCCGCGATATCCTTACCACGCTTGGCAACATGGACGCACCCGCACTGCTCGTGATCGATTCGATCCAGACCATGCACTCGGACACGATCGAAGGTGCACCGGGAACCGTGAGCCAGGTGCGCGGCTGCGCTTTCGAGCTGATCCGTTACGCCAAGGAAAACGGTGTCGCGCTGGTCCTCGTCGGCCACGTTACCAAGGACGGCAACATCGCCGGTCCGCGGGTGCTCGAACACATGGTCGATGTCGTGATGAGCTTCGAAGGCGAACGCAGCCACCAGTACCGGATCCTTCGAGCGCTCAAGAATCGTTTCGGTGCCGTAGATGAAATTGGCGTGTTCGCCATGGCCGGGGAAGGACTGGAAGAGGTCGACAACCCATCCATGCTGTTCCTATCGGGTCGGGACGAGCCGATTGCCGGCAGTGCCGTCTTCCCAGCGATCGAGGGGACCAGGCCGGTCCTCGTCGAAATCCAGGCGCTTATCGTGCGGCTGCAATCGGGGGCGACCCCGCGTCGTGCGGTAGTGGGCTGGGACAACGGCCGCCTGGCAATGCTTCTGGCGGTGCTGGAATCGCGCTGCGGGCTGAATTTCTCATCTTCGGAGGTCTATCTCAACGTAGCGGGCGGCTATCGGCTGTCCGACCCGGCCGCCGACCTCGCCGTTGCAGCTGCGCTGGTCAGCGCAATGGCCGACAAGCCGCTCCCGGCCCGCAGCGTGTGGCTCGGAGAAGTCTCGCTGGCCGGTGAAATTCGCCCGGTGGCGCATGGCGGCCTGCGCCTGCGCGAAGCCGCCAAGCTGGGCTTCGATCGTGGTTACGGTCCATCGGACGTCAAGGGCGGCTCGTCCTCGCTAAGCTATGACGGATTGGGACAACTGGCGAACCTCGTTGACCGGATAATCGGGAATTCATAAGTCCTCCCCCAAGGAAGGGCCATGACGGGTTTCGACTATATAGTCCTGTTGATCGTCGGTATCGCGGCGGCGGGTGGTTTCCTGCGTGGTTTCATGCAGGAAATGCTCTCGCTCGCCGCCTGGGTTCTGGCGGGGTTCGCGATCCGCTTCTTGCATACGCCACTGACACTGGCGCTGCAGGACTACGTCGGGACCGACATCACCACCTCGTTGTTGTCGTTCGCGCTGCTGCTGCTCATCCCGTATGCGGCGATGAAGGTCATCGCAAACAATGTCGGCGCTGCGTCGCGCGGCTCGGTGCTGGGGCCGGTCGACCGGGTATTGGGTTTTGGGTTCGGTGCGCTCAAGGGCATGGTAATCGTGATCATCGCCTTCTCGCTGTTGGTGCTCGGCTACGACACCGTGTGGGGCTACAAGGGGCGTCCCAACTGGATCACTACGGCCCGTAGCTACGAACTGGTTGATGCGAGTTCGCGCGCGTTGGTCGAAGTCCTTGCCGAGCGTCGGTCGCGGCTACGCGAACAGTCGATCGCTGGCGAGTGATGGCAACAGTTCGCGCGCCCGCGCTGTATTCGCCCGAATTGCTTGGTCTGGCGGTTGAACTCGCCGACCATCCATTCGAGCCAAACGCGAGCGCTACGGGTGAGGCCCGCTCGCGCAGTTGCGGCAGCACGATCGAGATATCTTCCAGCGACGGCATGCGATTGCACTCGATCGGGCTAAGGGTCACCGCCTGCGCGGTGGGCCAGGCTTCGGCTGCCATTTTCGCGAGCGAGGCCGAAGGTATGGATAGTGCGTTGCTGGGCGAGACGCTGTCCCTGATCGCCCGCTGGCTCGAAGGCGAGGCGCCAAGCACGATTCTCCCGCGCCTCGAACTTCTCGAGCCGGCGCGGCCGCATCGGGGGCGTCACGAGGCGATCCTGTTGCCGTGGAGAGCCGCGCTCGACGCGCTTTCCAAGACTCCGGACCCTCGCTAGACCCGCTTCCCGCAACGATAACAATCGCGAATGAGGGAGCGCGACATGGCAGAAGGTGCCGCCACACTGCAGAGGGAACCGACCGAGAAGGAAATCCGTCTCGTCATAGCCGCGAGCAGCGCGGGGACGGTTTTCGAATGGTATGATTTCTTCATTTACGGCACGCTTGCCGGCCTGATCGGTGCAGCCTT
>JBFOLW010000011.1:0-8030 GCA_040830305.1 Erythrobacter sp. | reverse complement strand
GTGCATGCCCAAATGCGCCGCGCTGGCACTCTTACCGAGTGAGTGCCAACACCTGTTTTTCACTCTTAGAAGAGAGGTCATCATCATGGCATTTCGTCCGCTGCACGACCGCGTACTGGTCCGTCGCATCGAAGCCGAAGAAAAGACCGCCGGCGGGATCATCATTCCCGACAGCGCCAAGGAAAAGCCCAGCGAAGGCGAGATCGTCTCCGTCGGCGAAGGCGCCCGCGACGATGACGGCGACCGCATTCCGCTCGACGTCAAGGCCGGCGACCGCGTGCTGTTCGGCAAGTGGTCGGGCACCGAGGTCAAGATCGACGGCGAAGACCTGCTGATCATGAAGGAAAGCGACATCATGGGGATCATCGGCTGAGCCGGATCCGCTGACGCTTTCAGACAGACACAAGAATTCCAGGAGACACACCAATGGCAGCCAAGGACGTAAAGTTTGGCCGCGACGCGCGCGAAGGCATCCTGCGCGGCGTCGACACCCTCGCCAATGCCGTCAAGGTCACGCTCGGCCCCAAGGGCCGCAACGTCGTGATCGACAAGAGCTTCGGCGCTCCCCGCATCACCAAGGACGGCGTTAGCGTCGCCAAGGAAATCGAACTGAAAGACAAGTTCGAGAACATGGGCGCGCAGATGATCAAGGAAGTCGCATCGAAGGCGAACGACGCCGCCGGTGACGGCACCACCACCGCTACCGTGCTTGCCCAGTCGATCGTGACCGAGGGCATGAAGTCGGTTGCAGCGGGCATGAACCCGATGGATCTCAAGCGCGGTATCGATCTCGCCGTGACCAAGGTCGTCGAAGACCTCAAGGGCCGCTCGAAGGACGTTTCGGGCAGCGAAGAGATCGCCCAGGTCGGCGTTATCTCGGCCAATGGCGACCGTGAAGTCGGCGAGAAGATCGCCGAAGCCATGGAAAAGGTCGGTAAGGAAGGCGTGATCACCGTCGACGAATCGAAGGGTCTCGAATTCGAGCTCGAAACCGTCGAAGGCATGCAGTTCGACCGCGGCTACCTGTCGCCCTACTTCATCACCAACCCGGAAAAGATGACGGTCGAACTCGAAAACCCGTACATCCTGATCCACGAGAAGAAGCTCTCGAACCTGCAGGCGATGCTGCCGATCCTCGAAGCGGCCGTCCAGTCGGGCCGTCCGCTGCTGATCATCGCGGAAGACATCGAAGGCGAAGCGCTGGCGACCCTCGTGGTCAACAAGCTGCGCGGTGGCCTCAAGGTTGCAGCGGTCAAGGCACCGGGCTTCGGCGATCGCCGCAAGGCCATGCTGCAGGACATCGCGATCCTCACCAAGGGCGAGATGATCAGCGAAGACCTCGGCATCAAGCTCGAGAATGTCACCCTCGGCATGCTCGGTGAAGCCAAGCGCGTCACCATCGACAAGGACAACACCACCATCGTCGACGGTGCCGGTGACGAGGCCGACATCAAGGCCCGCGTCTCGGAAATCCGCACGCAGATCGACAACACCAGCTCGGACTACGACCGCGAGAAGCTGCAAGAGCGTCTCGCCAAGCTCGCCGGCGGCGTTGCCGTAATCAAGGTCGGCGGTGCCACCGAAGTCGAAGTGAAGGAACGCAAAGACCGCGTCGACGACGCGCTGCACGCGACCCGCGCAGCCGTCGAAGAAGGCATCGTCCCGGGCGGCGGTACCGCGCTGCTCTACGCGACCAAGTCGCTCGACGGCCTCGAAGGCGAGAACGACGACCAGACCCGCGGCATCGACATCGTTCGCCGCGCGCTGCAGTCGCCGGTTCGCCAGATCGCAAGCAATGCCGGTCACGACGGTGCAGTCGTCGCAGGCAAGCTGATTGACGGCAACGACGAAACGCTGGGCTTCAACGCGCAGACCGATACCTACGAGAACCTGGTTTCGGCTGGCGTGATCGACCCCACCAAGGTCGTACGCACCGCGCTGCAGGACGCCGCCTCGGTCGCCGGCCTGCTGATCACCACCGAAGCCGCCATCGTCGAGAAGCCGGAAGACAAGCCGGCCGCTCCGATGCCCGACATGGGCGGTATGGGCGGTATGGGCGGCATGGGCTTCTAAGCCTTACCCGACCAACCAGACGAATTGGGCCCGGCAGGAGCGATCCTGCCGGGCCTTTTCGCTTTTTCGGGGCCCGTGGTCCGCCGCTTGCAGGTCCCTCCTGGACCAACCGGGATCGCTTCCTGTCGATATGACGCAATATTCCAAGAAGTTCGCTCGCGATTCGGCTATGGCTCACGGGCATGAGGGATGGGCATCGCACCCGGCCCCGCCACGATGGTCGCGAGGATAGGTTCAATCCTCGAGAGGGATCGAACGACAACGCCTCGCAGGCCAATGCGCGGGAGCGCTATACGAGGCCGAAGCAATCGGCGCTCATTCGCATGGGCAAGTGCCTGCGCGATCCGGTCAATCGATGGTTCGCCCGCCAGTCGCTGATCGGCGACGAGGCGATACTGCCCGCCTCGCACCTTCCCAGCCTCGCCGAACTCGAGCGCGACTGGCATATTGTCCGGCAGGAACTCGCTCCGCTGCTCGCCGAGCGCCGCACGATCCCTGCCTTCGGCAGGCTGTCACCCGACCATCGGCGTATAGCCAACACCTCGGCCTGGAAGAGCTTCTTCTTCGAAGGCTACGGCTTCAAGGCCAAGAAAAACCGGGCCCGGTGCCCGCAGACAGCTGCCATGCTCGATCGCGTACCCGGCCTGGTGGTCGCCTTCTTCTCGATCATGGAACCCGGCACCCACGTCCCCAGGCACCGCGGTCTGACCAAGGCCTGGCTCAACTGCCATCTCGGCCTCGCCGTGCCAGGCGGACCGGGCCGCTGCGAAATGGAAGTCAACGGCACGCCGATTGGCTGGCGCGAAGGCGAATGGCTGGTGTTCGACGAGACCAATATGCACGAGGTCTGGAACGAGACCGAAAGCCCCCGCGTCGTGCTGTTTCTCCAGATCCGCCGCCCGATGCGCTGGCCGGGCCGCCTGGCGGCCCGGCTGCTTTACCAGATTATCCGGCGCACGGGATTCGTGCAGGACGTCAGGAAGGCGATCGAAGCTTAGGTCAGCCGCCCTTGCGGCTTGCCTCCGCAGCCGCAATCACCTCCGCCGGCCAGCTGACCTGCGTCTGCGTCTGCGGGTTGAACAGATCGCCTTCATACCGGGCCGCCTCTGCAGCGGCGATTTCCTCGGCGGTGAGGAACTCGCTCGGCTCCAGCGCGAAGACGTCGAGCCCGCGGCTGATCTCGGTCGCGTAGATGCGGCCGTTGTACCAGTATGCCGACCAGTATCCGCCGGTGATCAGCTGTTCCTCGTCGACCGGGCCGCGGTCGAAATAGGCGATCTCGACCGGGTTCGCCGCATCGGTGAAATCGATCACCGAGATCCCGCCCTGGTACCAGGCCTGGACGAAGATATCGCGCCCGGGCACCGGAATGATCGAGCCGTTGTGCGCGACGCAGTTCTCCTTGTCGCCCTGCGGCGCGGGCAGCTTGTACAGGCTTTCGAAACTGAGCTTGCCGTCCGCGATCGAATAGATCGCATTGGCACCCCAGTCGCGCGGATCGCCCGCCTGGCAGCGCGGACGCCCGCCGCCGCCCCACTCGTCGGTGAACAGCACCTTGGTCCCGTCGTTGTTGAAGGTGGCCGAGTGCCAGTAGGCAAAGCCCTTGTCGGTCACGTCGTCGACGCGCACCGGCTTGAGCGGGTCCTTGATATCGAGGATGATCCCGTTCCCGGAACAGGCGCCTGCGGCGAGGTTGAGCGACGGGAAAACGGTGATGTCGTGACACTGGTCGGTCAGGCGGGTTTCCTGTGTGCCCTCGCCATGGTCGCCGCCGCTCCACAGACCCGCGATCTGGCCGTCCTGCGCGAAGATGCGCGGGCTGTCGGTAATCCGCGCAGCGGCCGGGTTGGCGACGGGCACCTCGATCACGTCGATGCTGAACAGGGCGGTATCGTCGCCGCCGCGCTCGAAGCAGCCGGGCAGCTCCTTGTCGTCGCGCACGAAGCTCGTGCCCGAGTTGTAGACGATCAGGCGATCCGCATCGGCGCTGACCACCGAATGCGTATGGCTGCCGCGGCATGTCTGGACCTGCCCGACCTGGCGCGGGCGAGTGATGTCGGAGATGTCGAAGATGCGCAGCCCGCGAAACCGTTCATCGCTCACTTTGTCGGTGACGCCCTGCAAACCGCAATCCTTGCGTGCGCGGCTGTCCTGGACGCTCATCAGCAGGAGGTCGCCGACAATCGAGACGTCGCCTTGCCCGCCCGGACAAACGACCGAGCTGACCAGCTGCGGCACCCCGTCGTTACCGAGACGGTAGGCATTGAAGCCGTGATAGCTGCCCGCCACCAGCAGATCCCCGCTGAAGGCCATATCGGTATTGGCGAAGCTGAGCAGCGAACCGCGCTCGCCGAAACGGGGCTCGCCCTCCTCGTCCTCCTCGTCGCGGATGTCGGGCCGCGTGGCATCGACCAGTTCGGCCTCTTCGCCCGCTTCGGCGTCGCCATCCGCTTCACCTTCCTCATCGTCTTCGATCCGCGGGGCAAGCTGCGCCGGGTTGTCGGGGTCGAAGAACCCGGTGGGCTTGGGCTGCGCACTGACGAGACGCAGATTGCTGATCGCTTCCTCGGCATCGCGGAAACCAGCCGCAAGCGTCGCGCGCGGATCGCTGGAGAGGCCGGCGAAGACGCGGTTCATCCGTTCGATCTCGGCTTCCTGTTCCTTCACCACGTCGTTGGTGAACTCGTACATCACCGGGTCGTATGCGGTGCCGGGCTGGTCGTGCAGGTCTTTGACCATATCGATCGCGCCTTCGTGGTGGCGGACCATCAGCTGCAGGAACAGGCGGTCGAATTCGCTCCCCTCGAGTGTTGCGAGCTCGGCCATCTGCGCGGGCGTCGCCATGCCCATTTTCGCGTGATGCGCCGCATGGTCCATCCCGGCATGGTGCTGCATGGCGGTGGGCTGGCCGCGTTCGGTCAGCCAGTCGCGCATGAACCGGATCTCGTCCGCCTGGCTCGCATCGATCCGTCCGGCGATCGCAACAAGATCGGGGTGGTTGCTGCGCCCCTCGACCAGCGCGGCCATCTCGACCGCCTGCTGGTGGTGGGCGATCATGTCCTGCATGAACCGGACGTCGGCGGGCGAGAAGCGCGTGTCGGACAGGCGGATCGCCTCGTCCTCGCCGATCACGCGCGGCGCGGCACCCGGCGCACCGGGCATCACGATCGGCGCCTGCTGCGCGATCGCGGCAGTGCAAGTGGAAAGAAGCAGGCCGGCGGCCAGCGCCCGAAACGTCGGATTCATATTGTCAGTCCCCTAGAAATCAGCGCGCAAAAGGCCGTTTCCCCCTGCCCGGGTCAAGCGGGAATTCTGCGAACAGCGCAGCGCGCTCCATCAGGTGCGGGCGAAGGCACCGCGCTTGGGGTTGAGATAGCCGAACAGATAGGCCGCGACCTTGCGCATCTGGATTTCCTCCGCGCCCTCGGTGATGCGGTAGCGACGGTGGTGCCGGTAAATGTGTTCGAACGGTTTGTGCCGCGAATAGCCGATCCCGCCATGCACCTGCATCGCGCGGTCGGCCGCCTCGCACACCAGCCGGTTGGCCCAGTAGTTGCACATCGACACCTTGTCGGAGATCGTCTTCTCGATCTCCTCGTGCGGCATGTTGTCCATTTCCCAGGCGGTCTTGTAGATCAGCAGCCGCAGCATCTCGCATTGCGTCGCCAGCTCGACCAGCGGGAACTGGATCGCCTGGTTCTTTGCCAGTTCCTCGCCGAATGGCTTGCGTTCGCGGGCGTAGCGTACGCTTTCCTCGACGCAATATTGCGCCGCGCCCAGCGATGAGGCGGCCTGCCGGATGCGGTTCTGGTGGACGAAGCTCTGCGCCAGCGCGAGCCCGCGCCCTTCCACGCCGAGGATGGCATCGTCGGGCACCCAGACATTGTTGACCGACAGGCGCGGATGGTCGGTGGGCATGTTGAAGGTCCACATCCACTCCTCGATCTCGAGACCCGAAGTGGGATTGGGCACGAGGAAACAGGTGATCCCGCTTGCCTCGCCGTTCTTGCCGCTGGTGCGCGCGAACATCGCGCAATGCGTGGCGACATGCATGCCGGTGATCCACATTTTCTCGCCGTCGATGCGCCACCCGTCGACCCCGTCACGGGCCTCGCGCACCGCCCCGGTTTCCATCCAGGTGGCGTCGGAACCATGATCGGGTTCGGTCAGCCCGAAGGCGACACGGCGCGTGCCCTCGAAGCCGCCGGTGATGAATTCCTGCTTCTGCTCCTCGGTGCCGAACGTCTCGAACATGGCGACGAAGGGGAAATTGCCGACGATCGAATGCTCGTTCTGGAGGTCGTTGTGCAGCCCCAGCCCGCGCTGCGCGAACCGATCGCGGATCACTGCCATCCACAGGTTCGAGCCATCTCTGCCGCCGTACTTCTTCGGTGCGGAGAACCGCCAGTGGCCCGCCTTGTCGGCGGCCTTGCGACATTCACGCAGCAGGTCTTCCCAGTCATGGCTGGGCAGTCCGCCACGGTCCCAGTCGGTCCGCGCGTCTTCGCGGCGGTGGTCGAAGAAACGGATATTGTCGTCCCTCGCGACCAGCGGCTCGATGGTGTTTTCGATGAACGCCTCGAGCTCGGCGTAGTAAGCCTCGAGCTCAGCGGGAATCGCGAAGTCCATCAATCCTCTCCAGTCCATTTGGCGCGCGCCAGCGCGAGCATCGGGTACTTCGGCACGTCGGCGCCCAGCTTGTCGAGCGCGCTGCGGCGCAGCAGCGCAAGCAGGCCGGGCGTCGCCAGCGAGCGCTCGCCATCGAGCAATTGCCGGGCGAGCAGGTCATCGTCGATCTCGGGTTCGAGCGCGTCACCGCGCGCCAGCATACCGAGCGCATTGCGCGCCACCGCCAGCTGGAAGCGGTCGTGCCCTTCCATCCGGTCTTTCACCGTCGCAAGCCACTCGGAAATCGCGGTGGCGATCTCGCCCGCGCTCGCCTCGCCCAGCGGCTCGAGCTTTTCGTCCGCAGCGGGCACGGGGCGCGCCTGTTCCTCTTCGGGCGCGTCCTCTTCGAGGAGCAGCAGAAGGTCGAGTTCCTGCTCGCTCGTCCTGCGGGAAATCACCACGCGTTCGAGCATCCGGTCGTCGCCGCTGCGCCAGAAAGCGGCCATGCGCAGGCAGCCGAGCGCCCACCACACGGTGCGATAGACCAGCCAGAAGCGGAACCGCCCGGCATCGACCCGCGCGCCGCTTTCGGCTTCGTAGGCATCGACATAGTCCTGCAGCGTTCCGAGCCCCAGGGCGGGCCGATCGACGCGCGCGAACCGCCAGACCGCCATGCAGCCGAAGGCAAGGTCCTCGTGCCGGTCGCCGAAATGCGCGAGTTCCCAATCGAGCACGCCGGTGAGATGCGAGTCCTCGGCCAGCAAATTGCCGAGGCGGTAGTCGCCATGGTTGAGCACCGGTTCCACGCGCTCGGGCAAATTTTCGCGCAGCCATCTGAGGCCCAGCGCGATGATCGGCCGGCCGCCACCCGCTTCCTCGAATTGCTGCGCTAGGCCCTCGACCGCCTCGGCATAATGCGTCTCCGGCACGTCGTTCGAAAGCGCTGTGCGTTCAATGCCGTGGATGCGGGCCAAATCGCGCGCCACCTCGCGCAACAAGGATGCCGCGTCCTCCATCTGCAGGATCGCACGCGGGTCGGGCGTACCGGGCAGTGCACGCATCACGAAACCGCTGCCGATCCCGTCGTCCGGCTCGAGTTCGACGATCACTTCGGGCGCGGTCACGCCGGCGGCATGCGCCGCGCGAATGATGGCCGCTTCGGTATCGTGACCGAACGGGCGCCCGTCCATGAAGGCGAGGCTCGGCGCGCGGCGCAGGACGAAATCCTCACCGCCGCTGCTAAATCGCCAGCTTTCCATCGTCGCGCCGCCGGTCAGTCGACTGAGCCGCTCGACCGTATCCATCCCGACGCGTGCGAGCGCTCTTGCCAGCCCCTGCTCGAGCGCCCC
>JBFOLW010000010.1:0-6392 GCA_040830305.1 Erythrobacter sp. | reverse complement strand
TACAAGGGCAAGCCGGTCAAGTCGCTCGTCGAAGGCAAGCGCAAGACCGGTGGCCGCAACAACAAGGGTCACGTCACTTCGCGTGGCATGGCTGGCGGCCACAAGCAGAAGTACCGCTATGTCGACTTCAAGCGTCGCAAGTGGGACGTCGAAGGCACCGTCGAGCGTCTGGAATACGATCCGAACCGGACCGCGTTCATCGCGCTGGTGAAGTACGACGACGGCGAACTGGCCTACATCCTCGCCCCGCAGCGTCTGGCTGTCGGCGACAAGGTCATCGCCGCTGAAAAGTGCGACACCAAGCCCGGCAACGCGATGCTGCTCGGCCAGATGCCGGTCGGCACGATCTGCCACAATGTGGAAATGAAGCCGGGCAAGGGCGGCCAGATCGCCCGCGCTGCAGGTTCCTATGTCCAGCTGGTCGGTCGTGACCGTGGCATGGTCATCGTGCGTCTCAACAGCGGTGAGCAGCGTTACCTGCGCGCCGACTGCATGGGTACCGTCGGCGCCGTGTCGAACCCGGACAACCAGAACCAGAACCTGGGCAAGGCCGGTCGTCGTCGCTGGATGGGCATCAAGCCGCTGACCCGCGGTGTCGCCAAGAACCCGGTCGACCACCCGCATGGCGGTGGTGAAGGCCGCACGAGCGGTGGCCGTCATCCGGTCACTCCGTGGGGCAAGCCGACCAAGGGCGCCCGTACCCGCAAGAACAAGCAGACGGACAAGATGATCATCCGTTCGCGCCACGCGAAGAAGAAGAGGTAATCCGACATGGCTCGTTCCGTCTGGAAAGGTCCGTTCGTCGAGCTCAGCCTTCTGAAGAAGGCCGAGACCGCCCAGGACGCCGGTGGCTCCAAGCCGATCAAGACCTGGTCGCGCCGTTCCACCATCCTGCCGCAGTTCGTTGGTCTGACGTTCAACGTCTACAACGGCAACAAGTTCATCCCGGTCTCCGTTTCGGAAGAGATGGTCGGCCACAAGCTCGGTGAATTCGCGCCCACGCGCACCTTCCCGGGCCATGCTGCCGACAAGAAGGGTAAGCGCTGATGAGCAAGCAGAAAGCACCCCGTCGCGTAGCCGACAACGAGGCGCTCGCCGTCGGAACCACGATCCGTGGTTCGGCGCAGAAGCTCAACCTCGTTGCCGCGCTGATCCGCGGCAAGAAGGCCGAAGAGGCGCTCAACATCCTCGCTTTCTCGAAGAAGGCGATGGCCAAGGACGCCACCAAGGTTCTCGCATCGGCGATCGCCAATGCAGAAAACAACCACAACCTCGATGTCGACGCGCTGGTCGTTGCCGAGGCTTCGGTTGGCAAGTCGATTACCATGAAGCGTTTCCACACCCGTGGTCGCGGTAAGTCGACTCGCATCCTGAAGCCGTTCAGCCGCCTTCGTATCGTCGTCCGCGAGCAGGAAGAGGCGTAAGATGGGCCATAAGAGCAACCCGATCGGTCTGCGCCTGCAGATCAACCGCACCTGGGACAGCCGCTGGTACGCCGAAGGGCGCGACTACGCCAAGCTGCTCAGCGAAGATGTCGAAATCCGCAAGTACATCGTCGAGAGCCTGCCGCAGGCAGCGATCTCGAAGGTGGTGATCGAGCGTCCGGCCAAGCTGTGCCGCATCTCGATCTACGCAGCCCGTCCCGGTGTGATCATCGGCAAGAAGGGTGCGGACATCGAAAAGCTGCGCGCCAAGCTGTCAAAGATGACCGAAAGCGAAGTGAAGCTGAACATCGTCGAGATCCGCAAGCCGGAAATCGACGCCAAGCTCGTCGCCCAGGGCATTGCCGACCAGCTGATCCGCCGTGTCGCTTTCCGTCGTGCGATGAAGCGCGCTGTGCAGTCGGCCCTGCGCCTTGGTGCGGAAGGCATCAAGATCACCTGCGGCGGCCGTCTCGGCGGTGCGGAAATCGCTCGCGTCGAATGGTACCGCGAAGGCCGTGTGCCGCTGCACACGCTGCGCGCCAACATCGATTATGCGGAAGCCGAAGCGCTGACCGCCTACGGGATCATCGGCATCAAGTGCTGGATCTTCAAGGGCGAGATCATGGCGCATGACCCGACCGCCCAGGACCGCCTCATGATGGAAGCCCAGACCTCGGGCGTCCGTCCGGCGCGCTGATTGCAGGATTAGGAAAGAACCATGCTGCAACCGAAGAAAACCAAGTACCGCAAGGCGTTCAAGGGCAAGATCCATGGCAACGCCAAGGGCGGCACCACGCTTAACTTCGGGTCCTATGGCCTGAAGGCGATGGAGCCCGAGCGGATCACCGCACGCCAGATCGAAGCTGCGCGTCGTGCGATCACCCGGCACATCAAGCGCCAGGGCCGTCTCTGGATCCGCGTGTTCCCCGATGTGCCGGTGTCGAAGAAGCCTGCCGAAGTCCGTCAGGGTAAGGGCAAGGGTTCGGTCGAATACTGGGCTGCTCGCGTGAAGCCGGGCCGCATCCTGTTCGAACTCGACGGCGTTGCCGGCCCGCTGGCTGCCGAAGCATTCGAACGCGCAGCCATGAAGCTGCCGATCAAGACCAAGGTCGTTGCCCGTCTGGGCGACACCGCCCACCTCGGAGGCGAATGATGGCCAAGACTGAAGACCTGCGCCAGAAGTCGGACGACCAGCTGGCCGAAGAGCTGACCACGCTGAAGCGCGAGCAGTTCAACCTCCGCTTCCAGGCGGCGACGAACCAGCTCGAGGCTCCGGCCCGCATCCGCGAAGTCCGCCGCACGATCGCCAAGATCAAGACGCTGCAGAGCGAGCGTTCGCGCTCGGCTGAAGCGAAGGCTTAAGGAGTAGACCATGCCCAAGCGTATCCTGATCGGGACCGTCACCTCCGACAAGACCGACAAGACCGTGACCGTGCTCGTCGAGCGTAAGGTGAAGCACCCCCTTTACGGGAAGATCATCCGCCGTTCGAAGAAGTACCATGCCCATGACGAGAAGAACGAGTTCACGCTCGGCGACGTCGTGCGCATCGAAGAAACCAAGCCGATCTCCAAGACCAAGACCTGGCAGGTGATCGATCGCGTTACCGCTGGCGGCACGCAGGCTGTCGAGGCTGACCTCGACGTCGAAGCCGCAGGTAACTGAGCCAAGATTGACGTAGGAACTGCCGGGCAAGCGTCCCGGCAAGCCATTGAGAAGGAACCGGATCGATGATCCAGATGCAATCCAATCTCGACGTCGCGGACAACAGCGGCGCGAAGCGCGTCCAGTGCATCAAGGTACTGGGCGGCTCGAAGCGCCGGACTGCTTCCGTGGGCGACGTGATCGTGGTTTCCGTCAAGGAAGCCCAGCCGCGCACCAAGGTGAAGAAGGGCGATGTCCATCGCGCTGTCATCGTGCGCACGAAGAAGGACGTCCGCCGCCCCGATGGCAGCGTGATCCGCTTCGACAGCAATGCCGCGGTGCTCGTTAACAAGAGCGAAGAGCCGATCGGCACCCGTATCTTCGGCCCGGTGGTGCGCGAACTGCGCGGCCGCGGCTTCATGAAGATCATCTCGCTTGCTCCGGAGGTGCTGTAATGGCCGCCGCTAAGATCAAGAAGGGTGACAGCGTCGTCGTCCTGTCCGGCAAGGACAAGGGCAAGACCGGAACCGTCGCGAAGGTCATGCCGAAGGATGGCAAGATCGTCGTCGAAGGCGTCAACATCGCCGCCCGTCACCGCAAGCCGACCCAGCAGAACCCGCAGGGTGGTATCGACCGCTTCGAAGCGCCGATGGCTATCAGCAAGGTTGCACTGGCAGATCCGAAGGATGGCAAGCCCACCCGCGTCCGTTTCGAAGAGAAGGACGGCAAGAAGGTGCGCGTTGCCGTGAAATCCGGGGAGACCATCGATGGCTGATTATACGCCCCGCATGAAGCAGCGCTACGACGAGCAGATCGTCAAGGCGATGACCGAGAAGTTCGGCTACAAGAACGCTCTCGAAGTTCCCAAGCTGGAAAAGATCACGCTCAACATGGGCGTCGGCGAAGCCAGCCAGGACAAGAAGAAGGTCCAGACGGCCGCCGAGGAAATGGCGCTGATCGCCGGTCAGAAGCCGGTCATCACCAAGGCCAAGAAGTCGATCGCGCAGTTCAAGCTGCGTGAAGGCATGCCGATCGGCTGCAAGGTCACCCTGCGCCGCGACCGCATGTTCGAGTTCATGGATCGCCTGGTGACCGTGGCCATGCCGCGCATCCGCGACTTCCGTGGCCTCAACCCTAAGTCGTTCGACGGCCGTGGCAACTACGCCATGGGCCTGAAGGAACAGATCATCTTCCCCGAAATCTCGTACGACCAGATCGACAAGGTCCGGGGGATGGACATCATCGTAACCACCACGGCGAAGACCGACGAGGAAGCTCGCGAGCTCCTCAAGCTTTTCGGTTTCCCGTTCCCGGCTGAAAAGTCGGAAGAGAAGGAGGCGGCGTGAGCCGCTAGAAGAGGAACTTAAGTCCAATGGCGAAACTGAGTTCGATCAACAAGAACGAGCGTCGCAAGAAGCTCGTCAAGCAGTATGCGGAAAAGTTCGCGAAGCTGAAGGCTATCGCTGACGATGAAAGCCTCGACGAGACCGAGCGCCTGATGGCCCGTCTCAAGATGGCTGAACTGCCGCGCAATGCAAACCCGACCCGGGTGCGCAACCGCTGCTCCACCACCGGCCGCCCCCGCGGCTACTACCGCAAGTTCGGCCTCAACCGCATCGAACTGCGTGACCTCGGCAACAAGGGCCTGATTCCGGGCCTGACCAAGTCGAGCTGGTGAGGTAAAGACAGATGGCTATGACCGATCCCCTGGGTGATATGCTCACCCGCATCCGCAACGGCCAGCGCGCGAAGAAGGACAGCGTCCTCTCGCCCGCCAGCAAGCTGCGTGCGAACGTCCTCGAAGTGCTCCAGCGCGAAGGCTACATCCGTGGCTACAGCGAAGACGCTTCGGCCAAGCATGCACAGCTGCGGATCGAACTGAAATATTTCGAGGGCGAACCTGCGATCAAGCACGTCGCTCGCGTCTCCAAGCCTGGCCGCCGCGTCTATTCGGGTTCGAAGGAACTGCCGGTTGTGCGCAATGGCCTTGGCATCACCATCGTCTCGACGCCCAAGGGCGTGCTCTCGGATGCCGAAGCGCGCAACGAAAACGTCGGCGGCGAAGTGCTGGCGGAGGTGTTCTGATGAGCCGCATCGGCAAGAAGCCGGTGGCGATCCCTAGCGGAGTCACCGCCAATATCGACAATGGCACGCTCAGCGTTAAGGGCCCCAAGGGTACCCTGGCGATGGGTCTGTCGGACCTGATCGAGTACAAGCTCGAAGACGGCGAGATTTCGGTCAAGCCGGCCAACGATACGCGCGCCGCTCGCAACCACTGGGGTATGCAGCGCACGCTCGTCTCGAACCTGGTCGAAGGTGTGACCGAAGGTTTCACCAAGGTCCTCGAGATCAATGGTGTCGGTTACCGTGCGCAGGCGCAGGGCAAGAAGCTCAAGCTTCAGCTCGGCTACTCGCATGACGTCGACCTCGATGTGCCGGAAGGGCTCGAGGTGAAGACGCCCGACCAGACCACCGTCGAGATCAGCGGTATCGACAAGCAGGCCGTGGGCCAGTTTGCGGCCAACGTCCGCAAGTGGCGCAAGCCCGAACCCTACAAGGGCAAGGGCATCAAGTACCGCGGCGAGTATATCTTCCGCAAGGAAGGGAAGAAGAAGTAAGATGGCAAAGCTCTCTCTCTTTGAACGTCGCCGTCGCCGCGTCCGCACCGCGCTTCGCAGCGTGTCGGGCGGCAAGCCCCGCCTGTCGGTGCACCGCACCGGCAAGCATATCTATGCGCAGATCATCGACGATGCTGCCGGCAAGACCGTTGCCGCAGCCTCGACGCTGGGCGCAAAGGGCTCGGGCGCCAATGTCGATGCCGCCAAGAAGGTCGGCAGCGACATCGCCGCTGCTGCCAAGAAGGCCGGCGTGACCACCGTCGTGTTCGATCGCGGTGGCTTCCTGTTCCATGGCCGCGTCAAGGCGCTGGCCGACGCCGCTCGCGAAGGCGGGCTGGAGTTCTGATGATGGCTGACGAAAAGAAAACCGAAGAAGCCGTGACGGCCGAAACCGAAACCGCGGTGACCAACGAGCAGCCGGCCGTGGCCGACACGCCGTCGGAAGCTGCAGCCAACCAGTCGCCCGCACAGGGTGCCGAAGGTCAGCCCCGCCAGGGCCGTGGCCGTGGTGGCAATCGTGATGGCGGCCGTGGCCGTGGTCGTGGTCGCCGCGACGATCGCCGCCGCGAGGAAGAAGACGACGGCATCATCGAGAAGCTGGTCCACATCAACCGCGTCAGCAAGACGGTGAAGGGCGGTAAGCGCTTCGGTTTCGCTGCACTCGTGGTTGTCGGCGACGGCCAGGGCCGTGTCGGCTTCGGCAAGGGC
>JBFOLW010000009.1:0-4561 GCA_040830305.1 Erythrobacter sp. | reverse complement strand
CGAGAAACGCTGGCCCGCGCGCCAACTTGCGGGGCTGATCGACCGCTGGAAAAACCGCGGTCTCAATCCGGGTGATCTCGATGCGGTAGAGAACGAGGTCTACGCCAATGGCCGCGGGGCGCAATTCTACAAGCTCTACCAGGACCGGCTGAAGGCGCTCAACGCGTGCGACTTCGGCGATCTCTTGCTGCACATGCTCAACATCTTCCGCCAGCACCACGATGTGCTCGCGCAATACCAGCAGCGCTTCAAATACATCCTCGTCGACGAGTATCAGGACACCAACCAAGTCCAGTACCTATGGCTGCGCCTGCTCGCGCAGACGCGCAAGAACATCTGCGTGGTGGGCGACGACGACCAGTCGATCTATTCATGGCGCGGCGCAGAAGTCGCCAATATCCTCAAGTTCGAAAAGGATTTTCCGGGCGCCGCCGTGATCAAGCTGGAGCAGAATTATCGCTCTACGCCGCAGATCCTTGCGGCCGCATCGGGCCTGATCAATGCCAATAGCGAACGGCTCGGCAAGACGCTGTGGACCGACCTGCCGGCAGGCGACAAGGTCCGCATCGTCGGCGTGTGGGATGCCCCCGAAGAGGCGCGCCGCGTGGGCGAGGAGATCGAGAGGCTCGAGGCTGAGGGTGCCCCGCTCGACCAGGTCGCAATCCTCGTGCGCGCGCAGTACCAGACGCGCGAGTTCGAAGATCGCTTCATCCAGATCGGCCTCAACTACCGCATCGTCGGGGGGTTCCGCTTTTACGAGCGCGCCGAAATCCGCGATGCGCTCGCCTATCTGCGCACCATCGCCCAGCCCGCCGACGATCTCGCCTTCGAACGCATCTACAACCAGCCCAAGCGTGGCCTCGGCGCCAAGACGCTCGAGGCCATGCGTCGCCATGCGCGTCGGACGCAAATGCCGCTTGCCGCTGCCAGCCTCGACCTGTGCGATAGCGACGAGCTGCCCGCACGCGCAAAGAACAGCCTTGTCGGATTGCTCGGCCAGTTCGTCCACTGGCGCGAAATGGCCGAGACGGTCACGCCGTCCGAACTGCTGCGCACGGTACTCGCGGAAAGCGGTTACGAAGACATGTTGCAGAAGGACCGCAGCCCCGAAAGCGCCGGGCGGCTCGAAAACCTCACCGAGCTTGCGCGCGCGATGGAGGAATACGAGACGCTCGGCGATTTTCTTGAACACGTCAGCCTGGTGATGGATAACGACCGCGCCAACGATGGCGAAAAGGTCACCATCATGACCATGCACGCGGCCAAGGGTCTGGAATTCAATCACGTCTTCCTGCCTGGCTGGGAGGAAGGCGTCTTCCCCAGCCAGCGGGCGATCGACGAAGGGGGGCTCGCCAGCCTCGAGGAAGAACGCAGGCTCGCCTATGTCGCGATCACGCGCGCAAAGCGTCGGTGCACGATCCTGCACGCGGCGAACCGGCGTATCTACGGGCAATGGACCAGCTCGATCCCCAGCCGCTTCATCGAAGAGCTGCCCGAAGAGCACATCAAGAGCGAGACCACCATGACCGGCGGCGCGTCCTTGTGGCGTGCAAACTGGAGCGAGACCGACGATCCCTTCGCGCATGTCTCGTCGAACCGCCCGGATCGCTCGGGCGCGCGCGGGCCGGGTTGGCAGCGGGCGTTATCGTCGGGGTACGACAGCACGCCCAAGCGTTTGGCGGAACCCGGGCGCAGCGCGGCCAGCTTTGCCGCCAAGCCGCGCAGCGACGTCGCCATTGGCGCACGTGTGTTCCATGACAAGTTCGGCTATGGCTGCGTCACCGATCAGGAAGGCAACAAGCTGACCATCGAATTCGAGAAGGCGGGCGAGAAGCGCGTCCTCGACAGCTTCGTCAAACTGGCCGACTGACGATGGGCTAGCCTACCTCGCTTTAGATCGCGGGCACCGTGCCTCAGGTCGCCGATACGTCGAGAAATCCGGGGCGCGGGCCGTTCCACTCGCCCGGGGCGACCGGGGCGTCGTCCTCGTCGCGCCGGCGGCGAGGTGCGCGTTCGGATTTGGCCTTGCGCGCAGGCCGTTCCTCGACGGTCTCGTCTTCGCGCTTCCGGCGGGTACGCTTGGGCTTCTCTTCGGGCTCGGCGGGCTTCTCGACCAGGTCGACGCGAACGTCCTTCTTGCCGAATACCGGCACTTCCGCCCCGGTGAGCTTCTCGACGTTCGCGATCGCCTCGGCGTCTTCCTCGGCCACGAAGGTGAAGGCGCGGCCCTTGGCCCCTGCCCGGCCCGTGCGTCCGATGCGATGGACGTAATCGTCCGGGTGCCAGGGCGTGTCGAAATTGAACACGTGGCTGACGCCCTTGATGTCGAGCCCGCGCGCGGCAACGTCGGACGCGACCAGGATGTTGATCTCACCCTGCTTGAAGCGGTCGAGTTCCTTGATCCGGCTTGACTGGTCCATATCGCCATGGATTTCGCCGCTGCGGAAACCGTGCCGCTGGAGGCTCTTGTTGAGCTCGCGAACGGTGGTCTTGCGATTGGCAAAGACGATCGCCGTTTCGATATGGTCGTTCTCGAGCAGCCAGCGCAACGTCTCGCGCTTCTGGCGCGACTTCACCGGGACCTTGAAGGCGGTGATGTTCTGGTTGGTCGATGCGCGGCGGCTGACTTCGATCCGTTTCGGATTGTTGAGAAACTTCTTTGCCAGCTTCTCGATCGGCGGCGGCATCGTCGCCGAGAAAAGCATGGTCTGGCGGGTTTCGGGCAGTTTCGAACAGATGAACTCGATGTCCGGGATGAAGCCCATGTCGAGCATCCGGTCGGCTTCGTCGATAACCAGCAATTCGCAGCCGTTGAGCAGGATCTTGCCGCGCTCGAACAGGTCCATGAGGCGGCCCGGCGTCGCGATCAGGACATCGACGCCCTCGTTCAACGCCTTGACCTGATCGCCCATCTGCACGCCGCCGATAAGCAGCGCGAGCCTGAGATCATGGTTCTTGCCGTATTTCTCGAAATTCTCCGCCACCTGAGCCGCCAGCTCGCGCGTGGGGGCGAGGATCAGCGAGCGCGGCATCAGCGCGCGGCGCCGGCCGCTGGCCATGATGTCGATCATCGGCAGCACGAAGCTGGCGGTCTTGCCCGTGCCCGTCTGCGCGATGCCGATGATGTCCTTCATCATCAGCACCGGCGGAATAGCCTCGCGCTGGATATCGGTCGGCTCGGTATAGCCGGCTTCGCTTACTGCCTTGAGCAAGTCTTC
Organism: Erythrobacter sp.; assembly: GCA_040830305.1. Taxonomy (GTDB): domain Bacteria; phylum Pseudomonadota; class Alphaproteobacteria; order Sphingomonadales; family Sphingomonadaceae; genus Qipengyuania. The sequence goes on along the minus strand of JBFOLW010000009.1, from coordinate 1,343 downwards.
GGAAAGGCCGAGATCGGCGAAAGTCATGCGGTTCGAATCTGTCCCTGGAACACTGGTCGACACAATTCTGCGCGTCCGCAGCATCGACTGGCCGCGCCCCTCGCCGGAAATGCCCGAAAAGTCAAGAAATCCGCGCGCAGGCCGCTTCAGCGATCGTCGTTTGTTGCGACGAGACGGCTGAGATTGGCAATTCGACACTTCGCCCCGGCGCGCGAAAGCAGCCGGTCGCGATCGACGCACAGCTTCCCGTCGTCGCTCTTCTCGACATAGAAGCCGAGGTAAAAATCACGCGGACTGCAGGCTTTCTCTAGCTGCGCGGAGATCATCTGGCGATCGCGCATGTACATCACCAGCCGACTGCCGCGATCCGACACGCCCACAATATCGCCTGCATCGACACACTTGCCGTGCGGGCGCTCGACGAACCGCGCCGGAGCCCTCTGGCGTGGCAGGTCGGCGAGAAAATTGCGCCGCAGGTTGCTAGGCTGCGGGGTAATCCGCAGAATCACCCGGCGTTCGATCCGCACCTGATTGGCAACAGGAACCGAACGACTGTCGACAAAGCCCGACCAGGTTTGCCGTCTCGCGGAAAGAGCGTCGATCTCGATTCCCTTGGCTTCGGCCCCCGCCCGCTGATGCACACTCGCATCGCCAACACCGCCTTGTGGCGTGCCCAATGCGATCAGCATGGCAACCAGTGGAGACAGCAGCGACATAGGCTGGGTTCGAACCCTCCTCGACCAAAGTTTGACCTACGCACGGGAGATCATTGCCGACACCGGTACCCCCATACGCTTGAATAACGGCTTAATTGCTGCGCGGCGAATGGCAAGCAGTGGCAATTGCGTGTCGACCTGTGGCAAGGCTGGCGCAGATGGCGAAAAGCGACACCTTTTGCAGCGCGGCTCTCGAACTTCTGGGGCCCAGGGGCTTCACAACCGATCCCGAGCTGATCGATCCCTGGCTCACTGATTGGAGAGGACGTTACACCGGCAGGGCAGTCGGCCTGGCTTCCCCCGCTTCCACATCCGAGGCCTCGCAATTCGTCGCCCTGTGCGCAGCGCACGGAGTCCCGATCGTTCCACAGGGCGGCAACAGCGGAATGTCCGGCGGGGCTACTCCGGACGAGACCGGTACCAGCGTAATCCTGTCGCTTCGCCGTATGAATTCGATCCGCAAGATGGATACCGCCGCAGGTCAGGTGACCTGCGATGCAGGAGTGGTGCTTCAAACGCTGCATGAAGCTGTGGAAGTCGAGGGCCTGCGGTTCCCGCTGACGCTGGGCGGCAAGGGATCTGCGACCATCGGCGGGCTGATCTCGACCAATGCCGGCGGAACCCAGG
>JBFOLW010000008.1:0-6619 GCA_040830305.1 Erythrobacter sp. | reverse complement strand
GTCGCGCAAACCATCGGGACGCTGAGCCTGTCGCTGCGCTCGCTCGCCGACAACCAGACCGAGCTCGAACGCGCCATCGCGGCCGGTGACGTCAACATCCCGGACAACGCAACGCCCGAGGAAGAGGAACGCCTGCTGCGCCAGGCCATGGCTCGCCCGGACGATGGCAAGAGCACCTATGTCACCGGTGGCGACGTCTCGCGCTTCCAGCGTCGTACGGCCCCGCCGCAGGGCGTCGTGGGTGGCGCTCCGGCCGCAGCTGCCCCGGCAGCTGCACCCGCCGGTACCGCAGCGCCGGTTCGTCAGGGTCCGAGTGTGCGTGTGACTCGCGGCAAGGAAACCGAAGAGGTGTCTGTCGCCCGTTCGGCTGCGTTCAAATGAGCCGCAAGAAACAAGCGGGAAGCCATTCAGGGGGCAATTCCATGAAACGTCGTCTTACCACCAAATTGCTGCTAGCCAGCCTGGCGGTAACGCCGCTGGCGGCCGCACCGACGACCGTCGCCACGGCCCAGTCGGTCGTGCGCCCGAGTTCGGAGATCGTCCTTTCGATCGGACGCGGCGAACTGGTCAATGTGCCCGGCACCATGGCCGACATCTTCGTCGCCGACGACAATGTCGCCGATGTCCAGGTCAAGTCGCAGCGCCAGCTCTACGTTTTCGGCAAGTCCGGCGGCGAGACGACGATTTACGCCAGCAACGGTGCGGGCGACATCATCTGGTCGGCCAACGTACGCGTCGGTTCGAACATCGGCAGCATCGACCAGCTTCTTGCGCTGGCGATGCCCGAAGCCAAGATTTCGGTCGCGACGATGGGCACCAACGTCATCCTGCTGACCGGCACCGTGGCCGCGCCCGAAGACGCCGAAGAGGCCCAGCGCCTCGTCGAAGCCTATGTCGGCGATGGTGCAAACGTCATCAGCCGTCTGAAGATGGCAACGCCGCTGCAGGTGAACCTGCAGGTCCGCATTGCCGAAGTCAGCCGCAGCTTCGTTCGCGCGCTGGGGGTCAACCTCACCAGCATCGACAGCAGCAGCGGGTTCAAGTTCGGCGTCGGCCAGGGGCGCAGGGGCGCAATCCCCGAGTTCAATCCCGGCCGCGCCTTGGGAACGGGGTCGCAAACCGTCGAACGCGTCTTCAATCCTCTCACCGGGGAGATCGAGGAATTGCCCGGCTCCACGGTTTCGCCGATTTCGCCGGGCACCACGCTCGGTGCCTTCGGTAAGTTCCTCGGCCTCGACATCGGCGCCGCGCTCGACATGGCGGAGACCGAGGGTCTCGTGACCACGCTGTCGCAACCCAACCTGACCGCGCTTTCGGGCGAGACCGCCGAGTTCCTTGCCGGCGGCGAATTCCCGATCCCGCTCAGCCAGGGCCTGGGCACCACCGCGATCGAGTACAAGAACTACGGTGTCAGCTTGGCCTATTCGCCGACGGTGCTGGCAAACGGTCGCATTTCGATGCGCGTGCGCCCCGAAGTGTCGGAACTGTCGAGCCAGGGCGCGATCACGCTGAATGGCTTCCAGGTCCCCGCGCTCATCACCCGGCGCGCGGAAACGACGGTCGAACTCGGTTCCGGTCAGAGCTTCATGATCGCCGGACTGCTCTCGAACAATGCAAGCAATTCGATCGACAAGGCTCCGGGGCTCGGCGACGTGCCGATCCTGGGTAACCTGTTCCGCTCGACGACCTATCGCAAGGGCGAGACCGAGCTGGTGATCGTGGTGACGCCCTACCTCGTCAGGCCTGTCGACGACAACGACATCAAGCTGCCGACCGACGGCTTCCGCAAGCCGACTGAGTATCAGCGACTGCTCGGCTTCCAGCAGAGCGACGGTGTCACCGGTGGCGACCGCCCCAAACCGCGCGCAGTTGAAAGCGTGCCGGCAGAACCGGGCATCTCGCAGAATGCGCCGGCCAATGATGGCGAAGAGCGGGCCGACAGCCAGCCCGATGCACGCCGCAACGAACGTACCGCGTCGGCCCAGCCCGGCTTCAGCTTCGAATAGGGGGACGAGTTTCATGGCCAAGGCAATCAATCGCAAGCTCGCCGGTTCGCTGGCAGTCTCGCTCAGCCTCGTACTGGGTGCCTGCGGCGGCTTCCCGACCGAGAACCGCTCGCTCTACAGCATGCGCCAGCCGGTCGTTGAGCGGACCAATTTCACGCTCGACGTAAGTACCGTGGGCGATGGACTCGCAGTCAGCGAGCAGCAGCGCGTCGACGGCTGGTTCGAGGCCATGGGCCTCGGCTACGGCGACCGCATCTCGCTCGACGATCCAACTGCCAATCCTGCGGTGAAAGAAGATCTCGCGGCGCTTGCGGGCCGATATGGCCTGCTGATCAGCGAAGGATCGCCCGTAACCGCCGGTTATGTCGAGCCGGGCCAGGCCCGTATCGTCGTGACGCGGTCCACCGCCAGCGTGCCCGGCTGCCCCGACTGGTCGGCGAACAACGAGGCCAACGAACACAATGCGACCTACCCCGGCTACGGCTGCGCGGTGAACGGCAATCTCGCCGGAATGGTCGCCAATCCGGAAGACCTGATTTCCGGCCAGAAGGGCACCGGCGAGACCGTTGTCTCCACTTCGACCAAGGCCATCAGGGCCTATCGTGAGCAGGCCCCGACGGGCGGCGATCTGGCCGAAGTCAGCACCCAGGAAGGAGGCTAAACAGCCATGAGCGCTTCACTCAAATCCGGCATCACGGGCAATCGCGACCCGTTTGCCGCCTACATCTGCGACGAGACGGCGCTTGACGTGCTGCGTCCGGTAGTGATCGAACTCGGCTGGCAGCCCGAAAAGTGCAACAAGGGCGGCCTGCGCAACGCCATCCAGTCGCTGTCGGTGTCGGCCAGCCCCAACATCCTGATGGTCGACCTGTCGGAAAGCGGCGATCCGTTGAACGACATCAACGCCCTCGCCGAAGTCTGCGAGCCGGGCACGGTCGTGATCGCCATCGGCCAGGTCAATGACGTCCGTCTCTATCGCGATCTGCTCGCCAGCGGCATTCACGACTATTTGCTCAAGCCGCTGTCGGCCAGCATGCTCCGCGATTCGCTCAACCAGGCGCAGGCCGTTTTCATGGCGCCGCGCGCGGGCGAGGATGAGGGCGTCAAGCACCACATCTCGACTGCGGTAATCGGTACCCGCGGAGGCGTCGGCGCATCGACACTGGTGACCTCGCTCGCATGGCTCTTCTCGACCGAGAAGCGCATGCCGACGGCCCTGCTCGATCTCGATGTCCATTTCGGAACCGGTGCCCTGACGCTCGATCTCGAGCCGGGGCGCGGACTGACCGATGCAATTGACAATCCCAGCCGTATCGATGGCCTGTTCATCGAACGCGCGATGATCCGTGCGAACGACAATCTTTCGATCCTCTCGGCCGAAGCCCCCATCAACCATCCGCTGATGACCGATGGCGCGGCCTTCATGCAGTTGCAGGAAGAGTTCAAGCACACGTTCGAAATGACCGTGCTCGACATGCCGCGCAACATGATGATCAACTTCCCGCACCTGCTCAATGACGTGAACGTCATCGTGCTGGCCACGGAAATGTCGTTGGCCTCGGCACGCGACACGATCCGTATCCTGTCGTGGCTTAAGACCAACGCCCAGCATGCGCAGGTCCTGATTGTCGCGAGCAAGGTCCAGCCTGGCGTCGCCGAGATCAGCAAGGCCGATTTCGAAGCCTCGATCGAGCGCAAGATCGATTTCCAGATCCCCTTCGATCAGAAGGCGGCGGCAAATGCGGCCAAGCTGGGCAAGACCTTCGTCGATGCCAACAGTGGTTCGAAGGCCAGTGCAGTGATCAAGCAGTTGAGCACGCAGGTCCTCGGCGCGGGCGACGAGGAATCGCAAGAGGCGGACGAGGCCGGTGCGAAGAAGTCGCTGCTTGGCAGTTTCGATTTCAAGAACCTGCTGGCGAAGAAGAAGGGTCCGGCGGCGGAAGCGGCGGCGGAATAACGGGCATCGGGTGCGGCCCGGCTCCCTGAAGAAGCGAACGGAGAACACGCATGAACATCATCCAGCTGGTGCTGTTGGCCGTCGGGGTCGTGGCCTTGCTGGCGATCGTCTTCGCGTTGCTGTCCGGCCCTGACGCCGCAAAGGCGAGCCAGCGTCGTTTGCAACAGGTCCGCTATCGCCATTCCGAAAGCACGGCCGCCAAGGTTGAAACGCAGTTAAAGAAGGCGATCGCGGCGAGCAAGCCGAAGGTCCATAGCGTAGCCGGTTCGGCCTCGCGAACCCAAGCGCTTGCCAATCGTCTCAACAGCACCGGCAAGGGCTGGACCCTGAGCCAGTACGCCTACGCCTCGTTGGGCCTCGCCGTAATCGTGGCGATGCTGCTGTTTTTGCGGAGCGGATCTCTCGGGCTTTCGCTTGGCGTAGGTATCATCGTCGGTGCAGGCCTGCCGCATTTCATCGTGAGTCGCGCGATCAAGAAGCGCACCGCGAATTTCAATGCCAAGTTCCCGGATGCCATCGAATTGCTCGTTCGCGGCTTGCGCTCGGGTCTCCCGGTCACAGAGACTCTGTCGGTCGTGGCGCAGGAAGTGCCCGGCCCGGTGGGTGCGGAATTCAAGGGCATCGTCGAGCGCATCAAGATCGGCCGGACGATGGAGGAATCGCTCCAGGAAACCGCCGACCGCCTCGGCATTCCGGAGTTCAATTTCTTCTGCATCACGCTGGCGATCCAGCGCGAAACCGGTGGCAACCTAGCCGAGACGCTGTCGAACTTGTCCGACGTGTTGCGCAAACGCGCGCAGATGAAGCTCAAGATCAAGGCGATGAGCTCGGAATCGAAGGCCTCGGCCTATATCGTCGGCGCACTGCCGTTTATCGTCTTCACGCTGATCTGGTGGATCAACCCGACCTATATCGGCGGCTTCTTCGAAGATGACCGCCTGATCGTTACCGGCCTCGGCGGCCTCGTGTGGATGGGCATCGGCGCCTTCATCATGGCGAAGATGGTCAGCTTCGAGATCTGAGCTGGGGAAGGAGTAGCACAATGGATCCCGCAACCGGCCCCACCCTACTGGGTTTCGACGTCTTCGTGATCGGCTCGATCCTTGCCGGCATCGCGGCGGCATCGGTCCTGTTCGCGATTTACACCGCGGTGACGATCAAGGACCCGATGAGCAAGCGCGTGAAGGCTCTCGAAGGCCGCCGCGAAGAACTCAAGATGGGCCTGGTCACCTCGACCGCGAAAAAGCGCCAGAGCCTCGTCCGCAAGAACGATACGACCGAGAGGATCAAGGACGCGCTCGGCAACATGAAGGTGTTGCAGCAGAGCCAGGTCGAATCCGTGCAGCAGAAGCTCGCGCATGCGGGCATCCGCAACAAGGAACTGGCGATCGTCGTCATCGGCCTGCGTGCCGTACTGCCCGTGCTGCTCGGCGGACTGGTCCTGGCGACCGTGTTCCTGCTCGATATGTTCCCCGAATGGGGCCCGATGAAACGCAACGGTGCCCTGATGGCCGCGGTTTTCATCGGCTACAAAGGGCCCGAGATTTACCTCAGCAACATCGCGAAGAAGCGCAATGACGCGATCCGCAAGGGCCTGCCCGACGCGCTCGACCTGCTGGTTATCTGCGCCGAAGCAGGCCTGACCGTCGATGCCGCCTTCAACCGCGTCGCCAAGGAGCTGGGCCGTGCCTACCCCGAACTGGGCGACGAATTCGCGCTGACCGCGATCGAACTTTCGTTCCTCAACGAACGCAAGAAGGCATTCGACAATTTCGCCTATCGCGTCGACCTCGATGCAGTGAAGGGCGTAGTCACGACGATGATCCAGACCGAGCGTTACGGTACGCCGCTGGCCAGCGCGTTGCGCGTGTTGTCGGCCGAGTTCCGCAACGAACGCATGATGCGCGCCGAGGAAAAGGCCGCACGGCTGCCGGCCATCATGACCGTCCCGCTGATCATGTTCATCCTGCCGGTACTGTTCATCGTCATTCTGGGACCGGCGGCCTGTTCGATCGCCGACGCCTTCAGCGGCGGGATCGGCTAGACCGGGAATTTTGCCTACGCATGCGCCCGAGGCCTGGCCGGCACCTAGTCGGCCAGGCTCTCGGCGTCGAAGTCGCCCGCCTGGTCGCGGACGCGCACCAGCATGTCGAGCAGGCTTGCCCGCTCCTCCGCGCTCAGGACCGAAAACAACTCGCTTTCGATCTTCATGGCCAGCGGCATGATGCCCGCATGGACCGATCGGCCTTCGGCCGTCAGTTCGAGCAGGTGCGAGCGCCCGTCGCTCGCATTCGGCGAGCGCCGGACCAGTCCGCGATCCTCCAGCCGCTTGCAGGCGCGGTTGACCGGCACCTTGTCCATCAGCGTCTGCTGCGTCAGGTCGCGCTGGGTCAGCGCGCCGTGATCGCCGAGCACGGCCATGATCCGCCACTCGGTCGTCTTGAGCGCGAAACGCTTGCGATATTGCTCGGCAATCCGGGTCGAGACCGCATTCGATGCGATCGACAGCTGGTAGGGCAGGAATTCGGCAAGGCGCTGGGCGGGCTGACGTTTCGGCATTGGCCTACCTTTAGGCGACCTCTCCCGCTTGGCAAGGCCGTTGCGTTTGTAACTTTATCGTCCCGACTCATTCGTAAGCCGGCTCGTCCCACCAGGG
>JBFOLW010000007.1:0-7792 GCA_040830305.1 Erythrobacter sp. | reverse complement strand
TATCTTCCGCTGCCGGAAATCCGTCGGCGCGCGCAGCAGCGCCCCACCACCACCGTGACGGCACCGGAGGGACAGTGACATGAGCAATTTCCTTCAGAACCATCGCAATACCGTTATAGCGCTCGGCGTGCTGCTGGTTGCCTTCATGATGAGCGCCTATGTCGTTCCCGAAGAGGAACAGGCGGTCATCATCCGGACGGGTGAGCCGGTCGGCGTCGTCAATACGCCCGGTGGCGAGACGGGAGCCGGTCTCTACCTGCGCATTCCCCTGCTTGATTCCGTACGCCGGATCGAGAAGCGGCTGCTCGACCTGGAAATGAACGACGAAGAAGTGCTCTCGGCCGACCAGCAGCGCCTGCTGGTCAATGCCTATGCACGTTTCCGCATCACCGATCCGGTGCGCATGGTCGAACGTGCGGGCACGACCGACGGCGTGCGCAATGCGCTCGAGCCTATCCTCAATTCGGTGCTGCGTCAGGAACTCGGCCGCCGGACCTTCCAGTCGATGCTGACCGCCGAACGCGGCAGTGCGCTGGCCAATGTGCGCGCCAATCTCGATCGCCAGGCGCGCCAGTACGGTGCCGAGGTGGTCGACGTGAAGATCATGCGCACCGACTTGCCCGAAGCGCCGCTGCAATCGGCTTTCCGGCGGATGGAATCGGATCGCGAACGCGAGGCGCGCACGATCCGTGCAGGCGGCAGCCGCGATGCGCGCATCATCCGCGCCGAGGCCGATGCCGAAGCCGCGCGTATCTATGCCGACGCATTCGGAAAGGACGCCGAGTTCTACGATTTCTACCGCGCGATGCAGAGCTACGATCAGACCTTCTCCAATGGCGAGAATCCGTCGGAGAGCAGCATCATCCTGTCGCCCGACAATGAGTACCTGCGGCAGTTCCGCGGGCGGCGTTGATCGTTCGTCGAGCGGTTTAGGCGTCGTTCAAACGGCATTCAGCGGCGGGCGCGACAGTCGCCCGCCGGAACGCAAGGCACGCAGGGCGGTAGCCATACCGTGGCTGCAAGCCGTGCAAGCAAAGAAGAGGACGAAAAGGACGTGAAGCCCGTGCGATATGCATATTCCGTGACGAGCGCGCTGCTGGTGGGCGGCGCCGCAATCTCGCTCGCGACCGGCTATCCGGCCGGCGCCCAGGTCGCCCAGAACGACGACAGCCAGATGGCCCGCGTCGTACCGCGTGCCGGCGCTCCCGAGAGTTTCGCCGACCTCACTGCACAATTGCAGCCGGCAGTGGTCAATATCTCGACCCGCCAGCGGATCGAAGTGGCGTCCAATACCGGCAATCCCTTCGCCGGGACGCCGTTCGAGGGTTTGTTCGACCGCCGTGGCGGACAGCAGCAGCAGGAACCGCAGTTCCGCGAAGGCCAATCGCTCGGCTCGGGCTTCATCATCTCGGCTGATGGCTATGTCGTGACCAACAACCACGTGGTCAGTCCGACCGGGCGCGGAACGGTTGAGGAAATCACCGTCACCATGCCCGACGGGACCGAATACAATGCCGAACTGGTCGGGACCGACGCACAGAGCGACCTCGCCGTGCTCAAGATCAGCCGCCGTGAGGCTTTCCCCTTCGTCGAGTTCGGCGACAGCTCGCAGGCGCGTCCGGGCGACTGGGTGGTCGCGATCGGCAATCCCTTCGGCCTCGGCGGCACGGTGACCTCGGGTATCGTCTCGGCGGTCTATCGCAACACCGGCCAGGGCGGCGCCTACGATCGCTACATCCAGACCGATGCCGCCATCAATCGCGGCAATTCGGGCGGCCCGCTGTTCGACATGCAGGGCAATGTGATCGGCATCAACAATGCCATCTTCTCGCCTTCTGGCGGCAGCGTGGGTATCGGTTTCGCCATCCCGGCGGAAATTGCCGCTCCCATCGTGCGCCAGCTGCGCGAAGGGATCGAGATCGAGCGGGGCTATCTCGGCGTGCAAATCCAGCCGGTGACCGATGATCTGGCCGATTCGCTCGGCATCCCGCAGAACCGCGGCGAATTCGTCCAGTCGGTCCAGCCTGGCGAGGCGGCCGATGCGGCGGGCATTCGCGCGGGGGATATCGTAACAAGGATCAACGGCCAGAACGTCACGCCCGACCAGACGCTGTCCTTCCTCGTCGCCAATATCCGCCCGGGCACGACGATCCCGGTCGAGCTGATCCGCGACGGCGAGACCCGCCGGGTCAACGTCACCGTCGGCAAGCGACCGAGCGAAGAGGAACTGCGCCAGCAGCAACTCTTCAATCCCGACGCCGAGGAAGAAGAGGCGATGGAGCCGGGCGACAATGCGGTGATCGAGGAGAAGCTCGGCCTGCAGGTCCTGCCGCTGACTGCGCAGATCGCGCGCCAGCTTGGTGTCGGCGCCGATACCGAGGGTCTTGTCGTCGCAGGAGTCGACCAGAATTCGGACGCGGCGCGCAAGGGCCTTCGGCGCGGCGACATCATCCTCACGGCGAATTATCGCCCGGTCACCACGCTCGAAGAGCTAGAGAGCACCATTGTCCAGGCGCAACGCGAGAATCGCGAGGCAGTGCTGCTTCGAGCCCAGCGTCGCGGCGGTCCGGCGCAATATATCGCGGTTCGGCTGCGCTAACGAGCCGGTCTGAACGAAAAAAAGGCGGCCCTCCTGCGTCGGGAGGGCCGCCCTTTTCTTGTCCGGACGGCTAGTTGATCTGCCGCGGCGAAGGCTGCTGGCGCGGCTGCGAACGGCCGCCCGTCGCCTCGTCGAGAAAGTCGTCTCCGACAGCCTGCGGCGCGCCGTCTGCTCCGCGAGGTGGTTGCTGCGGCGGACGCGGCGCGGGTACGCCAGGAGGACGTGGGCGATTGGGATCGAGCGTGCGGTCGAATTCCTCGCCGAAGGGATCCTGGCGCGAACCGTCCATCGTACCCGGCTCGATCAAATTGCCCTGCTCGTCGATGAAATAGTAATCTTCCGGATCTCCGAGCATATACTCATCGTCGGGTTCAAGCTGCCACTCGGGCAATTGCAGGTCGGTATCGAATTCCTCGACCGGTCGATCCTTGACCGCATAGCGCATGTAGGCGGCAAAGGCGCGCGCTGGCGCGGTGCCACCCTGCAGCCCGCCGACACGCGAATTGTCGTCGCGTCCCATCCATACGCCTGTCGTTATGCCGCTGGAAAAGCCCACGAAATATCCGTCCTTGTTCGAGCTGGTGGTGCCGGTCTTGCCCGCGACGGGCCGCCCGATCTGGGCCGCACGTCCGGTACCAGTGGCAACCGCAGTCTGCAGCAGATCGGTGATGCCCGCCGCCACATAGTCGGGGACCAGTTGCGAACTGCGCGCTGCCTCATGCTGGTAAAGCAGCTCGCCTTCGCCTGTCTCGACCTTGAGAATGCCGTAGGGTTCGACCGAGGTGCCCTTGGCCGAAACGACCGCGAAGGCACGGGTCATGTCGAGGAGGCGAACCTCGTTCGAACCCAGCACCATCGCCGGATAGGTATTGATCTCGGTCGTAATGCCAAAGCGCCGCGCCATCGAGGCCACCGTGCCGAAGCCGACTTCGTTGCCGAGCTGTGCGGCCACCGTGTTGATCGAGTAGGCAAAGGCGGTCCGCAGGTCGATTTCGCCAACATTGCGGCCACTCGAATTGCGCGGGCTCCAGCCGTCGATCGACACCGGCGTATCGACCACGCGGTCGTCGGGTGTGTAGCCCGCCTCGAGCGCGGCGAGATAGACGAACAGCTTCCACGAGGAACCTGGTTGGCGCAACGCATCGGTTGCGCGGTTGTAGTTGGTCTGGACGTAATCGGTCCCGCCGACCAGCGCGAGCACGGCACCGTCGCGATCCATGCTGACCAGCGCGCCTTGCGCCCCGCCCGGCGTGTTCGCCTGGATCGAGGCGGTCGCCGCACGCTGCATCCCCACATCGAGCGTCGTCCATACCTCGATCGGCTCAAGCGTATCGGGCAGCAGCAGGTCGAGTTGCGGCAGCGCCCAGTCGGTGAAATAGCGCACCGAATTCTGGCTCGCCTCTTCTTTCAGATTCACCGCGCTGGGATCCACCGTCACGTCGGGCGCGATGCGGCCCTGTTCCTTCATCAGCCGCAGTACAACGCTGGCACGCCCGACGGCGGCATCGATGTCGGCAGTGGGCGAGTAGCGGCTCGGGGCCTTGACCAGCCCGGCGATAATCGCCGCCTCGGCAACCGAAAGCTCGGTGGCGGGATGGCTGAAGAACTTCCGGCTGGCCGAATCGATGCCATAGGCACCGCCGCCGAAATAGACCTTGTTGAGGTAGAGCTCGAGAATCTGTTCCTTGGAGAACTTGGCTTCCAGAGCCATCGCAAGGATGGCTTCGCGCAGCTTGCGATCGAGCGAGCGGTTGTTGTTGAGGAACACGTTCCGGGCGAGCTGCTGTGTAATCGTCGAAGTCCCGCCGACGCGTGCACGCGACCCGGTGATTCCCTCGACGATCGCGCCCCCGGTGCGCCAGAAGTCGATCCCGAAATGCGAATGGAAGCGCTGGTCTTCGACCGAGATCATCGCGTCTTTCATGACCTGCGGGATTTCGTCGGCGGTCAGCCACTTGCCGAAACTCGGACCCAGTTCGACGATCTCGGTCCCGTCACGCGCGCGCACCACGATGGTCTGCGCGGTCTGGGTCGCCTGAAGCTGGTAATAGTTGGGCATCGATCGTGCGGCGAAGGCCACGGCCAGCCCGACGAACAGGGCAACAAGCAACGCCAGCGCCCCACCCCACACCAGCAGGCGGCGCATCCATCTTCTCAGCCGGTTTGGCGACTGGCCCGCTGCGGCACGCTCATTGCTGGCCGTGCGCTTGCGGCGGCTCCCTCTCTTATCCATCGACTGTGCAGATACCCTTGCTGTTCGCCGCCCTATAGTTTCCCCGCCTTCGCATGGCGAGGTCTAACCATGTCTGAACGGTAGCGGTGGCATGTGAGCCACTCAATCCTCGGGCTCGAAGTCCAGTGCGGCGGAATTGATGCAATAACGCATCCCGCCACGATCGCGCGGGCCGTCCGGGAACACATGCCCCAGGTGCCCGCCGCAGTTCGAACAGGTCACCTCGGTGCGAATCATCCCGTGCGACGTATCGCGATGTTCGTCTACGGCCTCGCCTTCGCTGGGCGCGGTAAAGGCCGGCCAGCCACAGCCGCTGTTGTATTTGTCGTCGCTTTCGAAGAGCTTCTGGCCGCAGCCCGCGCAGTAGTATTCGCCCGCATCGTAGTGCTTGTCGTATTTGCCGGTGAAGGCGCGCTCGGTCCCGGCCTCGCGCAGGATATGGAACTGCTCAGGTGTCAGCTTCTCGCGCCATTCGGCTTCGGTCAATTCGCTCTTGTCGCGCACACCTTGTCCTTTCCAATGAGGCCATCCATATAGGCGCAACCGGAGCCGATGCCCAAGGTTCCGCTGCCGGAAGACGAATTGCTTGACGATTCGGGGGGGCGCCGCTAAGTGCGCCGCTTTCCGGCGGCCCGTGCCGCCTTTTCGCACGCACTACAGAGATTTTCGCCGCGCATGCCGTGCGGCCTGACGAGGACAGATATGGCAAACACGCCGCAAGCCAAGAAGCGCATCCGTCGCAACGAGAAGCGCGCCGAGATCAACGGTGCCCGCATGAGCCGCATCCGCAACTTCCTCAAGAAAGTGGAAGTCGCGATCGAAGGCGGTGACAAGGACAGCGCCCAGTCGGCCCTCAAGTCGGCGCAGCCCGAACTGGCCCGTGGCGTTGCCCGTGGCGTGCTGCACAAGAACACTGCCGCGCGCAAGATGAGCCGCCTGACGAAGCGCGTTTCCGCTCTCTGATCGCGCGCCGACTCCGGTCGGTTCACTGAATTGCAAAAGGGCCGCCGGTCGAACCGGTGGCCCTTTTGTCGTATTTCGGTTGCGTTTCGAAACCGGGGCAAATCGCAGCCAGCGAAGTAACCCACGGAATTCCTGCGATTCGCGGAGAGAATTTGCACTAATCGGCGGTTTTTCACCGACTTGAACGGCGGCCTGCGGCTTACACCCGAGTCAACAAGTATATTTCAGATTTTTTGCAGTTATCCCCCTTGCGACTCATCCGGCGGCGGACCTACACAATGGTTCTCGGCACGGGACGGGACAGCCCGGGCTCTTAAACAATCGAAGAAGTGAGGGATACCTCCGGATATACCGATTCCGGGGCGAGGCAGCGCTATGCCCATTCCTTGCATGATGGAAACATACAAGCGTCGCGAGACGCCGACGGGGGGACTCAGAGAATGCGCAAGGCATCGGAAAACGGGGCGCGGCAGTCACAGGACGATTTCATGGAAGATCAAGAAGCGGTGAACCTGGCGGCGGACTGGGCCGATATCAGCCAGGGCCTGCGCAAAGATCTTGGTCACCAGCTTCACAGCCAGTGGATCAAACCGATCCAAGTCGGCGGAATCGACAAGGACACCGGTACGCTCGACCTGTTCCTTCCGACCGAATTCAGCGCCAACTGGGTCAAGGACCGCTTTGCCGACCGGCTTAGCCTGGCGTGGAAGATTGCGCGCAGCGAAGTGCGCGACGTGCGGATTCAGGTCCATCCGGGCCGCCGCCAGGTCGCCGATCTGCGTCTGCATTCGGACGGCCGCCGCCCCGCAAACGACGGCGCCGACACCTCGATGATGGCGATCGGAGCGGATACGCTGGGCGATGCCGGCTTCACCAGTTCGGTGGGCCTCGACCCGTCGCTGACCTTTGCTGCATTCATCACCGGCGAGGCCAATGTCCTCGCTTTCAATGCCGCCCAGCGCATGGGCGCGACCGAGAAGCCGCAATTTTCGCCGCTCTACCTCAAGGCCGCCACCGGCCAGGGCAAGACGCACCTGCTGCATGCGATTGGCCACAGCTTCCTGCAGGCGCACCCGCGCAGCCGTATCTTCTACTGCAGCGCCGAGCGCTTCATGGTCGAATTCGTGCAGGCGCTCAAAGCCAACCAGATGCTCGAGTTCAAGGCACGCCTGCGCAGCTTCGACCTGCTGCTGGTCGACGATATCCAGTTTATCATCGGCAAGGCTTCGGCACAGGAAGAACTGCTTTACACGATCGATGCGCTGCTGGCCGAAGGCAAGCGGCTGGTGTTCGCCGCCGACCGCGCACCGCAGGCGCTGGACGGGGTCGAGCCGCGGCTGCTGTCGCGCCTGTCGATGGGTCTCGTCGCCGATATCCAGGCGGCCGACATCGAACTGCGCAAGAAGATCCTCACTTCGAAGCTGGCGCGCTTTGCCCCGCTCGAAGTGCCGGCCGATGTGCTCGATTTCCTCGCCCGGACGATCACCCGCAACGTGCGCGAGCTGGTCGGCGGCCTCAACAAGCTGATCGCCTATGCACAGCTGACCGGACAGGAAGTCTCGCTCCAACTGGCCGAGGAACAGCTCACCGACATCCTGTCGGCCAACCGCCGCCGCATCACGATCGACGAAATCCAGCGCACCGTGTGCCAGTTCTACCGCATCGACCGCAGCGAGATGAGCAGCAAGCGCCGCGCGCGCGCCGTGGTCCGCCCGCGGCAGGTGGCGATGTACCTATCGAAAGTGCTGACCCCGCGGAGCTACCCGGAAATCGGGCGCAAATTCGGCGGTCGTGACCACTCGACGGTGATCCACGCGGTGCGGCTGATCGAAGACCTGCGCCAGCGCGATGCCGATATGGACGGCGATGTGCGCAGCCTGCTCCGGCAACTGGAAAGCTGACGGGAAAGCCCGCAGCCCTTCGGCCTCGCTCCACAATCGATGCACCGCTGTTCGACAGGTCTGCCCACAGACCTGTCGACAGCCTGCGCACAGCCT
>JBFOLW010000006.1:0-5124 GCA_040830305.1 Erythrobacter sp. | reverse complement strand
GCGCATGGGGCCCCGGCGTAAACCAGACGACGACTTCCTTTCATCGGACGATTTGACGCACGACCACGTCGCATGTCGCGGCGGGGCAACCCCATGCGTTCTTGAAAGGAACCATCATGAGCAAGACCGGAACCGTAAAATTCTTCAACGCCGACAAGGGCTACGGCTTCATCCAGCCCGACGACGGCTCGGACGACAGCTTTGTTCACATCAGCGCAGTGCAGGCCGCCGGCATGCAGACGCTCGATAAGGAACAGCGCCTGAACTACGAAGTCGAAACCGGCCGCAACGGCAAGGCCAGCGCCGTCAACCTTTCGGCCGCCGACTGACCCTACCGAGCCGCGCGCTGTTTCCTTCAGGGAAGGCGGCGCGCGGCTTCCATCCATAATTTTCACGGAGCGGCATGATGGGAAGCCAGACTTACGAATTCTATGCTGCGCGTGCAGCCGAAGCTGCCGCCGATGCAGAGGGCGCGACACTCGACAACGTCCGCGAACGGGCACTGCGATCCGAAGCCACATGGCAGGCACTGGCCAACCAGGCACGTGCCGTCGCCGAACAACGCCGCAAGATTGAAGCGCAGAAGGCTGCCGAGCGCGAGGCCGAGGCCCTGTAGCGACCGAAACTTTTTGTCGGACAGGGGGGACAACTCGGAAGCGACGAAGCTGTCGATCCGGTCTGCGGTGTCGTCAGACGAGGGTGAACAGCAGCACCGAATTGGCGGCAAAAGCGGCCAGGAGCAGCGCCCCCAGCGCACGGCCTGCCCGTTTGGCGAAAGCGCACAGACCGACCAGCAATGCGGCGCTCGCGACCAGCAAGGGCCATTCGATGTCGAGCAGCTCGGCCGGAAGCGCGACCGGGGCAATCGCCATGGTCACGCCGCCGATCAGCAACAGGTTGAAGGCGTTCGATCCGACGACATTGCCCAGCGCCAGTCCCGGCTGCCCCCGCCACGCGGCAGCTAGCGAGGCGGCAAGTTCGGGAAGCGACGTGCCCACTGCAACCACGGTGGCGCCGATCGCCACTTCGCTGACCCCGGCAACGCGCGCGATCTCGACCGCTCCGCCGACCAGCAGGTGCCCGCCCGCCACCAGCGCACCGACACCGCCGAAGAACAGGGCAATCGCGAGCAGGAGGGCCATCTGCGGCGTCTCCGCGTCATCCGCTTCGACCGTCTCCGTCTTGCGCGGGTGGGTAACGCGCCAGATAACATAGGCGATCAGCGCGCAGAGCAGGAATACGCCGATCCCGACCGAGTGCAGGCCGGCAAATGCGATTCCCGCCAAGAGCGCAGAGGCAAGCAGGCCCACTACCGCGTCACGCTTGCCTGCACCGGTCAGCGGAAAGGGAAACAGCAGCGCCACCGCACCCAGGATCAACAGGCTGTTGGCGATGTTCGAACCGACGATATTGCCCCAGGCAATGCCCGGCGATCCCATCAGCGCGGCGTCGACGCTCGCGACCAGTTCGGGCATCGAGGTCGCCGCGCCGACGATGACAACTCCGGTGACGACGGTCGGCAGGCCGAGGCGGGTGGAGATGGCAACTGCGCCGCGCACCAGCAGTTCGCCGCCGACCGTCAGCAGGACCAGCCCGCCGACAACCATCAATATCGTCAATGCCATGCGCTGCTCCTAGCCTGCCGCAGGCTCGCCGCAAGCGCTAAAGCAGCACAAGCTGTGCCACGGGCGCGAAACTGCGGCGGTGGAGCGGGGTCGGCCCATGCCTGCGCAGCGCCTCCATGTGCTCGGCCGTGCCATAGCCCGCATTGCGTTCCCAACCGTACTGCGGATAGGCTTCGGCCGCCTCGCGCATCAGCCGGTCGCGATGTTCCTTGGCGAGGATCGATGCAGCGCCGATGCATTTTTCCTTGCCGTCGCCGCCGATGATCGGCCGCGCGTCGGGCCAGCGCCAGCCGGGATTGCGGTCTTGCGGGCTCATATTGCCGTCGATCAGCACCGCCTCTGGCTCGCGGCCCAGCGTATCGACCAGCCGGGCTACCGCCAGCGTCATCGCCAGCATGGTCGCCTGGAAGATATTGAGCCGGTCGATCTCCTCCGGCTCGACTACAGCCAGTCCCCAGGCACAGTTCTCACGTATTTGCGGTTCCAGGAGGCCGCGCTTCTTCGACGAAAGACGCTTGGAATCGTCCAACCCTGCGGGGCAGGGCTTGCACAGCACAACGGCGGCTGCGACTACAGGGCCTGCCAAGGGCCCGCGCCCCGCCTCGTCCACGCCGACAATCAGCGGCGCGGCACCCAAACCCGTTTCGGGAGTTGCACTGAACATGACCCATTATCCGCTACTCGCCGCCACCCTACCCCTCGCCATCGGGCTCGCAAGCTGCGGCAACGCCGCCAGTGTGGAAACCGATGCTGCCACGGCTGCGGCTATCGCCGATGGGGGCGAGTTCAACGGCGAGTTCGCGATCGAGGAAGTCGGCACCTATGACGAACCTTGGGCGGTCACCACCATTCCGGGTACCGAGATCGTGGTGGTCAGCGAAAAGGCAGGCGGATTGAAGGGTTTTGACGCCGGAGCGGGCACCGAACTGATTTTCACCGGCGCACCCGAAGTCGACTATGGCGGCCAGGGCGGGATGGGCGATGTCGCCTTCCTGCCCTCGCAGGCGGGCGAGCCGCTATCGGGCCGCACGATCTACCTGAGTTGGGCAGAAGCCGGCACCGGCGACACGCGCGGCGCAGTGGTCGGTCGTGGCACGCTGTCATGCGATGATCGCCGGAGCTGCGCGATCGAGGATATCGAGGTCATCTGGCGGCAGGACAAAGTTACCGGACGCGGCCACTACTCGCACCGGATCGTCTTCAGCCCCGACGAGGAATACATGTTCGTGGCGAGCGGCGACCGGCAGAAGCTCGACCCGGCGCAGGATACGACCAACAATCTCGGAACGGTTGCGCGGCTCGATCTCGACGGCACGCCCGCCGATGGCAATCCGCTCGCCGAACAGGACGGTGCATCGCCGGATATCTGGAGCTGGGGTCATCGCAATATCCTGGGCATGGATTTCGATGCACGAGGGCGGCTGTGGGAGATCGAACACGGCCCGCGCGGCGGCGACGAACTCAACCTCGTGCGCGAAGGCGCCAATTATGGCTGGCCTGCGGTTTCGGACGGCATGCATTACAGCGGCGACCCGATCCCCGACAACGATACCAGCGATGCCTATGCGCTGCCCGCTATCACCTGGACGCCCGTGATCGCACCGGGATCGATGATCTTCTACCGCGGCGACATGTTCCCCGGCATGCAGGGTGATGCGCTGATCGCGGGGCTGTCGTCCAATGCCATTATCCGTGTCGCTATCGATGGCGAGGAGGCGCGCGAAGTAGCGCGCTATCCCATGGGTAAGCGCATTCGCGGCGTTGCCGAAGGTCCCGACGGTGCGCTGTGGGTGATCGAGGACGGTGACGGTGGGCGACTGCTCAAGCTTACACCGGGCTAAGCCGAAATTGATCGACTTGGCCGCGTCGCCGCCTTAATCGGCGCGGCCCATGGCGACACTCGTCCCCCTTTCCGCGATCGACCCGACGCTGGTCGAAGACCTGCTCGACGCCGCTTTCGGCGAAGGGCGTCATGCGCGCACTGCCTATCGCATCCGCGAAGGCATGGATTGCCTCGATGCGCTCAGTTTCGCCGCGCTCGACGACGAGGATTACCTCGCCGGCACGATCCAGCTGTGGCCGGTTGCGCTGACCGATCCGCAGGGTCGCGCCCACCCGATGATAATGGTCGGCCCGGTCGCGGTCATGCCCGGACGGCAGGGCGAAGGCTTCGGCAAGGCGCTGATGGCTGCCAGCCTCGGCGCCATCGATGCGGGCTTCGAGGATGGCGCTGCGCCGCTTCCGCAGGTGATGATCGGCGATCCCGACTATTACGACCGCTGGGCTTTCACCGCCGCGCATACCGCTGGCTGGCATTGCCCCGGCCCGTTCGAGAAGAACCGCCTGCTCGCGCGAACGGGTAATCCGGCGATCCTTCCGGGCGAAGGCATGCTGGGGCCTTGGGTGGGCTAGCGCGAGCGCGTCTTGCGGGCCATCCCTTTGCAGGGGCCCGCGGTATTGAGTGAGATGCCGTGTTCTGCCATCGCTGGCTGCGTGCCCTACACCCCTCCCCCAGAACTCGCCGGACTCACGCTTGCCCAGATCGCCGAAGCGGTTGCCGAGCGCAGGTTGCCGCCGGTCGAACAGTGGTCGCCCGAGAATGTCGGCGAAAGCCACATGCGCATCACCGCCGACGGGACCTGGGTCCACGAAGGTTCGCCGATCACCCGTCCGGCCATGGTGCGTGCGTTTGCCGGATTGCTCAAGCGCGAGGAGGGCGGCAGCTACTGGCTGGTCACGCCTTACCAGAAGTTGTCGATCGACGTCGAAGACGCCTGTTTCATCGCAACGGACGTCAGCGAGACCGAAGGCGATCTCGCCTTCCGTCTGAATACCGATGAACTGGTCGTCGCGGGCGCGGGCACTCGCATCCGCGCGGCGGGAAGTAGCGAGCAGCCCGCCATTTACGTCCATGTCCGTCGCGGCTGCGAAGCGCGGCTCAACCGCTCGACCTACGAGCAGCTCGCGCAGATTGCGCTCGAACGCGGGGAAGACTGGACGGTCGCCAGCGGCGGCGAGACCTTCTCGCTGCTTCCCGCATGAGTGCGGTCTTCGAGCGGTTGACCGAGCTGTTCGAGCATGGCCACAGCCGCGATGTGGGCGAACTGATGTCGGATATCCGGTTCGCCGATCTGGAGCGCACCGCCGACGCCGCGGTTCTGATCGCGGTGACGGAGCAGCCCAATCCCACCGTGCTGCTTACCCAGCGTCCGCGCACCATGCGCGATCATCCCGGCCAGGTCGCCTTTCCGGGTGGCAAGCTGGACCAGGGCGAGGACGCGGTAGAGGCCGCGCTGCGCGAGGCGTGGGAGGAACTGGCGATCGCCCCCGAGCACGTGCGGATCATCGGCACGACCGACCGCTACCAGACGGGCACGGGGTTCGATATTACGCCGGTGCTTGCGACGGTTCCGCACGACCTGCCGATCCGCCCCGACCCGCGCGAGGTGGAAAGCTGGTTCGAATGTCCGCTCGACAAGCTGATGGATGCATCGCAATG
>JBFOLW010000005.1:0-2227 GCA_040830305.1 Erythrobacter sp. | reverse complement strand
CGCTTGAACTGGGCGGCAACGATGCCTCGATCGTGCTGCCCGATGCCGATGTCGAGAAGGTCGCCGAGCAGCTGTTCTGGTCGAGCTTCTCCAATGCCGGCCAGGTCTGCATCGCGGCCAAGCGCGTCTACATCCACAAGGACATCTACGACGACCTGTCTAGGGCGATCGCCGAATACGCCAAGACCGTGGTGGTGGGCGATGGGTCGCAGCAGGGCACGGGCGTGGGTCCGATCCAGAACAGGAAGCAGTACGAACGCGTGCTGGAGCTGATCCAGGACGCGAAGGACAATGGCTACAAGTTCCTGACCGGTGGCGACAAGGATCCCTCGGGCACCGGCTACTACGTGCCGATCACGATCCTCGACAATCCGCCCGAGGATGCGCGGATCGTCGCCGAGGAACAGTTCGGCCCGGTCATGCCGCTGATGAAATTCGACAGCGTCGATGAGGTGATCGAGCGCGCGAACAATTCCGAGTATGGCCTCGCGGGCGCCGTGTGGACGAAGGACACCGACAAGGGTGTCGAGATCGCCGAGCAGCTCGAAACCGGCACGGTGTGGATCAACGAGTTCATGCAGCTGTCGCCCTTCACGCCCTTCGGCGGGCACAAGCAGTCGGGCTTCGGCGCCGAATACGGGATCGATGGGTTGAAGGAATTCACCTATCCGCAGGTAATCACGGTCAAGCGCGACGCGCTCGTCTGATCCTGCTTACTCCGGGCGAGGCGGGCCGAAGCCCCCTCCGCCCGGGGTCAGGATCACGAACGCATCGCCGGGCTGCATCTCGGCAGAGCCCGTCGCGCCGATGTCCTCGCGCGTGCCGTCGGCGCGCTCGACCCAGTTGCGGCCCGGCTCTGCATCCATCCCCCCGCAAATGCCGCGCGGCGCCACCGCCCGCCGGTTGGCGAGCATGTTGGCGCGCATCTCTTTGAGGAAGGTGATCCGCCGCTCGACCCCGTCGCCGCCAGCGTAGCTGCCGTCGCCGCCCGATCCCTGCCTAATGCGGAAATAGTCGAGCCTCACCGGCAGACGCGTCTCGAGGATTTCGGGATCGGTCAGCCGTGAATTGGTCATATGCGTCTGCACCGCGCTGGTGCCGGGATGGTCGACGCCTGCGCCCGAGCCGCCGCAGATCGTTTCGTAATACTGGTGCGCCGTGTTGCCGAAGGTGAAATTGTTCATCGTCCCCTGCGCAGGCGCGAGGCGGCCGGTCGCGGCGAACAGCGCATCGGTCACCACCTGGCTGGTCTCGACATTGCCCGCGACCACGGCCGCGCCGGGGTTCGGGTTGAGCATCGAGCCTTCGGTCACCTCCAGCTCGACCGGGCGCAGGCAGCCGTCGTTCATCGGGATCGCATCGTCGATCAGCGTGCGCACCACATAGAGCGCAGCGGCGCGGGTGATCGATTTGGGCGCATTGAAATTGCCGGGAAGCTGGTCGCTGGTGCCGGTGAAGTCGAACAACGCCGAACGCGCCTTGCGGTCGATGCGGATGGCGACCTTCACAACCGCGCCATTGTCCATTGGGTAGGCGAAACTGCCGTCCTTGAGCTTGCCGAGCAGGCGGCGCACGCTTTCCTCGGCATTGGCGAGGACGTGGTCCATGTATGCGCTGACGACGTCGCTTCCCTGATCGTGCGCGGCGGCGTGGAGCAGTTCCTGACCCCGCGTGCAGGCAGCCAGCTGCGCGCGCAGGTCGGAGATATTGCGCGACGGATTGCGTGCGGGGTGCGTGGTCGAGGCGAGCAGTTCGCGCATTTCCGCCTCGCGGAAACGGCCTTCGTCAACCAGCAGGACATTGCCGATGAGGACGCCCTCTTCCTCGATCGTGCGGCTTTCGGGCGGCATCGATCCGGGCGCGATCCCGCCGATGTCCGAATGGTGCCCGCGCGCGGCGACGAAAGCGTCGGGCTCGCTGGAATCGTCGCCAAAGAACACCGGCACGATCACGGTGATGTCGGGGAGGTGGGTGCCACCGCGGAATGGATCGTTGAGGACATAGGCGTCGCCCCGCCGGAACCCGCGCCCGTCGCGTGCAGCCCCGCGAGCCTCGATCACCCGCGCGATGCTGTCGCCCATGCTGCCGAGGTGCACCGGGATATGCGGCGCATTGGCGATCAGCGCGCCTTCACAATCGAACAGCGCGCAGGAGAAATCGAGCCGTTCCTTGATATTGACCGAGGTCGCGGTCGACTGGAGTACGACGCCCATCTCCTCGGCGATCG
>JBFOLW010000004.1:0-2561 GCA_040830305.1 Erythrobacter sp. | reverse complement strand
GCGTTGCCCCCTTGCACGAAGCTGCGCGGTGGATTGCTGCCAAGCGATACCGCGACGGTTCCGTCGGCCGCGAACTGAGTCGACAGCGAAGTGAAGCCCGACAACCGTTCGAGCAGCTGGTCGCGCTGGTCGAGCAATGCCGCACGGTCGCTGCTGCCGCTTCCGGCACGGGTCAGGCGCAGGTTTACGCGTGCCAGTTCGCCGCCGATCACGTTCGTTTCGGCGACCTGGGCATCGGATTCGAAACGCAGCCCGTCACCCACCGCATCGAAGCTCGAGGCGGTGATATTAAGCTTGTTGGCCAGCGTCGTCGCTTCGGCGAGGGTCGCAGCGCGGCGTGCGGGATCGACAGGGTCTCCGCTGAGTTGCTGGAGCACTGCCTCGAATTCGACGATCGAGGTGAATACACCCGACTGCTCGAGCGCGCTTTCCATGTTGCGCAGGCCCGACAATTCGACATTGGCGCGTTGCAGGTCGCCCGACGTGCGTCGCACCTCGCCCTGCAGGAAGGAATCGGCGTTGCGGCGGATTTCGGTGATCCGCGCGCCCGAAAGCGAAATATCGCCCGTGCGTCCGGCACCGCCCGACGCGGAGACCTCCTCGATGCGCAAGCTGCGCCGGACATAGCCGTCGCTCGACGCATTGGCGATGTTCTGCGCGGTGACATCAAGCGCGCCGCGTGCGGCGCGCGCGCCGCTGACCGCAATTGAGAGGAGGTCGGATGCCATCAGATTTCACCCTGCGGGAGGAAGCGCGACAGCTGGTTCTCAATCGCCTCGGCAAAACCCAGCTGGCCCGATTTCGCAGTCACGTCGGCGAACTGGGAATCGCGCATTTCGCGAAAGGTTTCCTCGCCCTGGCCGCCGAACAGGTCGTTGCCGCCGAAGTCGGTGCTGCGCGCGCTGGCGAGCATCTGGCGCAGCAGGATGGCCTCGAACTGCTGGGCCGCATCGCGCAATTCGTTGCGGATCGGCGCAGCCTCGCGCTCGGCCAGCGGTTTCGCACCGGCAAGGTTGATCGGATAGGTCGTCATATGATCACCAGCTCCGCCGTCAGCGACCCGGCCTGCTTCAGTCCTTCGAGAATAGCCACGAGGTCCGCCGGGGTTGCGCCGAGCGCATTGAGCGCATCGACCACTTCGGCCAGCGACGCACCCGGACCGACCTGCGAGACGACATTGTCCTGCTGGCTGGCGCTGATGGTGCTGTTGGGCTCGAGCGCCGTCTGTCCGCGCGAAAACGGGGCTGGCTGGACGACCATCGGGTTCTCGTCGATCCGCACGACCAGGCTGCCATGGCTGATTGCCGCGGGAGCCAGCCGGACGGCACTGGAGATGACGATCGTGCCCGTGCGGCTGTTGATCACAACCTTTGCTGCACGCTCCGCCGGGTTGACTTCCAGCATCTCGATCTGCGCCATGATTTCGGCGCGGGTGTTCGCGCCGGGCGGCAGCATCAGCGCCAGCGTTACGCCGTCTTCGACCTGCGCCATCCCCGGGTAAGCGGAGTTGATCGCATCGCGCACGCGCGAGATCGTCAGGAAGTCGGCATAATAGAGGTTCCAGCGCAGCACTTCGCTGAAATCGAAATTGCTCGAGACGGCCTGCTCGACGGTCGCGCCATCGGCAATCCGCCCCACGGTCGGGACATTGACCGTTAGCTTCGATCCGTCCTGGCCCGAAATGCCCAGGCCGCCGACTGCGAGATTGCCCTGCGCCATGGCGTAGATCTGGCCATCGGCACCGTAGAGCGGTGTCATTACCAGCGCCCCGCCGCGGAGCGACTTGGCCTTGCCCATGGTGGAAACGGTCACATCGATACGCTGGCCGGGCTTGGCAAAGGCCGGCAGCTCGGCGGTGATGATCACGGCGGCAGCGTTCTTGAGTGCCGGGTTCACGCCCGGGGGCAGTTGCAGCCCTAGACGGCCCGAGACGCCGCGCATGGCCTGCGTCAGGTAAGCGAAATTGTCGTCGCCCGAGCCATCTAGCCCGACGACGATGCCATAGCCGGTCAGCTGGTTCGCACGAACCGACTGGAACTGTCCGAGGTCGCGGACACGCTCGGCCGCTGCCGGAACCGGCAGCGACACGAGCAGCGCGACGAGGAGAAGAGCGAGGCGACGGATCATGTTCAGTCTCCTCAGAAGGGCGAGATCGCGCCGAAGAAGCGTGACAGCCAGCCTTCGCGGCTCGCCCGCTGGACCGACCCTGCGCCCGAATAGGAAATGCGCGCGTCGCCCACACGGATCGACGGAATGCGGTTGTCCTGGTCGATGTCGGCAAGGCGAATGATGCCCGAAAGCTGGACCCATTCTTCGCCCTGGCTGAGTTGCATGACCTTTTCTCCGCGCACCAGTGCCTCCCCTTACGGACGCACCTCGGCAATGGTCGCAGTACGGTCCGCCCGGAGCGAACTGGCCTGCGAAGCATCGCCCGATCCTTTTAACGCCGCCCCGCCCGAGGCATTAATGTCGCTGTCGTCGATACCGATGAACTGCGGGAGCGAAAGTCCGATGTCGCCATCGCGCGTGGTCGATCCGCTGTTCGATTTCGAGGTCTGCGT
>JBFOLW010000003.1:0-12101 GCA_040830305.1 Erythrobacter sp. | reverse complement strand
TCCGGGCTTCGAATATGAAGGCGAAATGGCACCCGACGCCGCGCTCAATCCCAAGGTGATGCAGCTTTACCCGTTCAGCCGCCTGTCGGGACCGGCCAATGTGCTGGTGATGCCGGGCCTGCAATCGGCCAATCTTTCGGCAAAGCTGCTGCGCGAACTGGCGGGCGAGACCACTGTCGGCCCGATGATGATCGGAATGGAGAAACCGGTCCAGATCGCACCGATGACAGCGATCGCACCCGACGTTCTCACACTGGCGGTGCTCGCAAGTGCTGGAGTGGTGGGCTGACGCGGTGATCGCTTCGCAGCGCAGCCGCTTCGCCATCCCCGACGGGGTGCATTATCTCAACTGCGCCTATATGGCGCCGCTGGCGCGGGACGTGAGCGCTGCGATGGTCGAAGGCGCCCGGCTGAAGGAGCAGCCGTGGCAGTTCCGCCCGGCCGATTTCTTCAGCGTCGCGGAGGAATTTCGAGGCGGCGCCGCGCGGCTTGCGGGGGTCGGGGCCGATTGCATCGCGATTGTGCCTTCGGTCAGCTATGCGCTCGCGGTCGCGGCCAAGAACCTGCCGTTCGCCAAGGGCCAGCACATCGTAACGCTGGCCGACCAGTTCCCGTCTAACGTCTACGCCTGGCGCGAGCTGGCGAAAGAGAAGGGCGGCGACGTGGTGGCTGTCCGGCGGCCGTCGCAGAGCTGCTGGAGCGAGACGGTGCTCGAGGCGATCGGGCCGGACACCGCGATCGTCGCGCTGCCGCACAACCATTGGGCCGATGGCCGGATGGTCGATCTTGTCGCGGTGGGCGCAAAGTGTCGCTCGGTCGGGGCGGCGCTGGTGCTCGACCTGACCCAGTCGCTCGGGGCGATGCCGATCGATTTCGCGGCAGTACAGCCCGATTTCGCGGTCGCCGCCTGCTACAAATGGCTGATGGGGCCATATGGCGTGGGCATGATGTATGTCGCCCCGCGCCATCACGGCGGCGCTCCCATCGAGCACAAATGGATCAACCGCGGCGGATCGGAGGATTTCGCCCGGCTGGTCGACTATCGCGAGGATTACCAGCCGGGCGCACGGCGCTTCGACATGGGCGAGAAATCCAACCCGCCGCTGCTGATGGGCGCGAGCGCGGCACTCGACCTGCTGCTCGAATTCGGGGTCGAGTCGATTGCCGAGACGCTGGGTACCGCGACACAGGCGATTGCCGACGAGGCCGCCGGTCTCGGGCTCGGCGCGGCACCGATCGGGACGCGCGCGCCGCACTTCCTGTCGCTCGAGTTCCCCGATGGCGTGCCCGACGGCCTGACCGACCGCCTGGCAGCGGCGCAGGTCCATGTCTCGCTGCGGGGCAGCTCGCTCCGGGTTACGCCGCACCTCTACAACTCTACCGAGGACACCGAGGCGCTGATCGGCACCTTGCGCGACTGCCTCGCCTAGAAGGGCAGGTCCTTACCGCTGTAATCGACATAGCGGAACCCGCCACCGCCGGAACCTTCGACTACGTCGGCGAGGCCGCTGACGCTTTCCTCTACGGTCAGCGTGGCATTCGGGCCGCCCATATCGGTCTGCACCCAACCGGGGTGGAGCGACAAGACGGTGATGTCGCGATGGGCTGCATCCTGCTCGGCAATGCCCTTGGCGAGCATGTTCAGGGCCGCCTTGCTGGTGCGGTAAAGGTCGTAGCCGCCCGAACTGTCGGCGACCGATCCCATCAGCGATGACATCACGGCCAGCACGCCGCCATCCTTGATGCTGGGGAGCAAGGCCTTGCCCGCGCGGGCGGGGCCGAAGGCATTGGTCATCATCACCTCGCTAACCTCTTCGGCAGAGGCTTGCGCTGCGTCCTGGTGCCGCGCGCCGGTGATACCGGCATTGACGATTAACGCGTCGAGTTCGCCATTTGCCAGGCCGATAGCGTCATAGCTGGCCGGATCGGTCACGTCGCATGTCACGATCCGCAACGCGTCGCATTCGAGCGCGTGCAGGTTCTCGCTTTTCGACCGCTCGCTCGCCACCACCTGCCAGCCGCGAGCGAGGAATTCGCGTACGAGGCCGAGCCCGATCCCGCGCGATGCGCCGAGAATGAAAACCGTCTTGCCTGCCATGCCTGCTCCCTTGCTTGGTTGCGTCCAGCGCGGTCCTTCTATCGCCGCGTTCCATCCGGGTCGAAAGACCCTTGGTCGAAAAATCCGGCCGCTCGTCGCATTTCCGATCCGGACCGCCACCCGGTTCATCGCCGTGCAAGCGGGCGGTCGCCAGTGGCGCCTGCGTGCAAACAAAGCACGCGAAAGGAATCACAATGAAAAAGACGATTGCAGTGGTCGCAATTGCGAGTGCCGCTGTCGCAGCGCCCGCGATGGCGCAGGATAGCAACACCGCCCCCGGCGGCCTCTATGTCGGCGCACTCGCCGGTTTCGAAGGTCTCGATGTCAAATCGGGCGACGGCAGTGTCACCGCAGATGCGGATTCGGCAGTCTACGGTATCAATGCCGGCTACGACCTGTCGCTCGGCAGCGCCTTTGTCGGCGTCGAAAGCGAGCTGTCGACGAGCGGCGGCTCGACCGAGTTCCCCGGCAGCTTCGCGGGTGCTCGCGACAGGCTCGATGCCGATGGCCAGTATTACCTCGGCGCCCGAGCCGGTTTTGCGCTGACGCCGGGCATCGCCGCCTATGGCAAGGTCGGTTACACTGCGCTCGACACCCGTGCATTCACCAGCGCCGGTTCGCTGGCCGACGTCGAAGAGAACGCCAGCGGCGTGCGTTTCGGCGGGGGCCTGCAGATCCAGCTGCCCGGACCGCTCGAAGGCCGGCTGGAGTATCGCCGCTCGAACTACAACGATGTTGGCGGCGATGTCGGCGATCTCTCGACCGACCAGGTCGTTGCCGGCCTCGGCCTGCGCTTCTGACGCGCCAGACCCGATAGGTCACACCATGAGGGGCCGTCCGGGCGACCGGGCGGCCTCCTGCTATTTGCGGCGGAAACGGAAGTACCAGACCTCGTGGCCATAGACCGTGCGCGCCTTGTGCTCGTAGCGCGTTTCGGGCCATCCCGAAGGTCGGTCCTGCCAGCTTCCCGGCCCATCGACGACCCAGTCGAATTCGCCGGTGAAGCGGCGCATCACCATGAGCGCATGGCGCAGGTAGACCGGATGATCGGTCCCGAACCGGAATTCACCGCCAGGCTTCAATTTGTCGGCGAACATCTGCACCGGACCGTCGTTCATCATCCGCCGCTTGGCGTGCTTGTTCTTGGGCCACGGATCGGGATGCAGCAGGTAGAGCATGGTCAGCGCGCCGTCGGGCACCCGGCGTAGCACCTCTAGCGCATCGCCGTGATGGATCCGGACATTGGCCAGCATCCGGTCGCGCACATGCGTCAGCGCCTGCGCGACGCCGTTGACGAAAGGCTCGGCGCCGATGAAGCCGTGGTCGGGCAACAGGTCGGCGCGTTCGGCAAGATGCTCGCCGCCGCCGAAGCCGATCTCGAAATGCAACGGCCGGTCGAAGCCGAACAGTGCGTCGGACGTCACCGGGCCGTCGGCGGGTACCGAAATCTGCGGCAACAGCTTGTCGACCAGCTCCTGCTGCGCGGCGCGCAGGGGCTTGCCCTGGCTGCGGCCGTAGAGCCGGTTGAGCGTGGTCGGATCGCCTTCCTTGAATGCTGACATGCGGCGCGCCGTAGCGCCATCATCCCCATGTCGTCCAGATGCCGTAGGCGCTGGTGGCGCTCAGCGCGATCCCGACCAGGATCAGCATCAGCTTGGGGCTGAAATGCTTTGCGGCCAGCGCCCCGAAGGGTGCTGCGGCGATTCCGCCGATGATCGGGCCCAGCGTGGGCCCGGCGATATGCGATATGCCCAGATGATAGGCGAAGCTGGCCGAGATGGAGAGCGTCAGGAAAAACTCGACCGAATTGACCGTGCCGACGACCTTGCGTGGTTCGGCCCCCTGGACCAGCAGGTTGGACGTCACCACCGGGCCCCAGCCGCCACCGCCGGCGGAATCGAGGAACCCGCCGACAAGGCCGAGCGGCGCCACATATTTGGCCTGGCGCAGCTTGGGCGGGTAGAGCAGGCCGCGCACGAGCAGCCACAGGCCGATACCAGCGAGATAGAGCAGCACGAAGGGCTTGATCGTATCGCCATCGATCGATGCCAGAACGTAGCTCCCGATCAGCCCGCCGATGATGCCGGGTATCAACAACCGGAAGAACAGGGCCTTGTCGATATTGCCGCTGAGCAAATGGCTGATGCCCGAGGTCGCAGTGGTAAAGCATTCGACGAGATGGACGCGCTGCGAGGCCAGCGCGGGGGGCACCCCCAACAAGCCGACCATAAGCGTATTCGTGATGACGCCGAAGGCCATGCCCAGCGCGCCATCGACCATCTGGGCCGCAAAACCGATCAGGATGAAGGGGGCAATCACCCCCAGATCGATACCGAACACCTCCATGATCGGGGGCTCGCCTTTCGCAATTGTCGCGGACGGCACTTACTGCGCTTCGCCGAGCCGGACGAGATAGAAAATCTCTGCCGGGCTGCGGGGTTGAAGCGGTGTTGCGGGAACGGCTAGGCGGCAGGGCATGCAAGAACTCTTCGACCAATATTCCGCACTCGCGCTGTGGCTGCAGTCGCTGATCGCACTGGGCGGCCTGGCCATATTGGCCCTGACGGTGAACTGGCTGATCAAGCGCGTCTTGCTGCGCGCCGCCGCCCCCTATCTCGACAGGCGCAGCGACACCGCCGACCGCTCGGTCGCCTGGCTCGCAACGGTGATCCCGCTCCTGATCGTGTCGCGCGGCATCGAGCTGGTTCCGAACCTTCCGCCCGAGGTGGTGACGGTTACGGTCAACGTGGTGCGCGCATTGATCGTTCTGTCGGTGGCGATGGCGATCAGCTGGGCGCTCAACTACGCGAACGAGCTTTATGCGCGCCGGCCCGAAGCCCGCAGCCGGCCGATCAAGGGGTACCTCCAGGTCGTCAAGATCGCGGTGTTCTGCGGGGCGGCGATCCTGATGATCGCGGTTCTGATCGAACAGTCGCCGCTGCTGCTCCTGTCCGGCCTGGGCGCGATGGCGGCAGTGCTGCTGCTGGTATTCAAGGACACGATCCTCAGTCTCGTGGCCAGTGTTCAACTGACCAGCAACGACATGCTGCGCGTGGGCGACTGGATCGAGATGCCGAGCATGAATGCCGACGGCGATGTGGTCGATATCGCGCTGCACACGGTCAAGGTGCAGAATTTCGACAAGACCATCACCACCATCCCGACGCATCGGTTGATTGCCGACAGCTATCGCAACTGGCGCGGCATGAGCGAGAGCGGCGGGCGACGGATCAAGCGCGCGCTGGTGATCGACCAGAATTCGGTGCGCTTCCTCGAAGAGGAAGAGGTCGGGAAGCTCAAGCGGTTCCGGCTGCTCGACCAGTATCTCGCGCGTAAGGAAGGCGAGATCGCCGAATGGAACCGCCATGAACTGTCGAGCGATTGCGACGCGATCAACGCCCGCCGCATCACCAATATCGGGACGCTGCGCGCCTATGTGATCGCCTATCTCAAGAGCCATCCGCGGATCGCGGATTCGGGCTTCACGCTGCTGGTGCGCCAGCTTCCACCGGGGCCCGAGGGTCTGCCGCTCGAGATCTACTGCTTCACCGATACGGTCGACTGGGGCGAATACGAGGCGATCCAGGCGGACATCTTCGACCATATGCTGGCCATCCTGCCCGAGTTCGGCCTGCGGATTTTCCAGCAGCCCAGCGGCCTGGATTTGGCGGGGCTCGGCACCCGCGCATAAGAAAACGCCCGGTCGCCGAAGCGCCGGGCGTCTCTCGCTATCCCGTCCAGGGAAAGTGCGTCAGGCGGCTTCCGCCTCTTCGTTCGGGTCGCGCAGTACATAGCCGCGGCCCCACACGGTCTCGATGTAGTTCTCGCCGTCGCAGGCGTGGCTCAGCTTCTTGCGCAGCTTGCAGATGAAGACGTCGATGATCTTCAGTTCGGGTTCGTCCATGCCGCCATACAGGTGGTTGAGGAACATTTCCTTGGTCAGCGTGGTGCCCTTGCGCAGCGAAAGCAGCTCGAGCATCGCATATTCCTTGCCGGTCAGGTGCACGCGGGCGCCATCGACCTCGACGGTTTTCGCATCGAGGTTCACGGCCAGCTTGCCGGTGCGAATGACCGACTGGCTATGACCCTTCGAACGGCGGACCACCGCATGAATGCGGGCGACCAGCTCTTCCCGGTGGAAGGGCTTGGTCACGTAATCGTCGGCTCCGAAGCCGAAGCTGCGGATCTTGCTGTCCATTTCTGCGATACCCGAAAGGATCAGAACAGGGGTCTGGACCTTGGCGACGCGCAGCTTCTTGAGCACATCGTAGCCGTGCATGTCGGGCAGGTTCAGATCGAGCAGGATGATATCGTAATCATACAGCTTGCCCAGATCGAGGCCTTCCTCGCCGAGGTCGGTCGAATAGACGTTGAAGCCTTCGGTCGTGAGCATAAGCTCGATCGCCTTGGCGGTTGTCGGTTCGTCTTCGATCAGCAGTACACGCATGGGAAGTCCCCTGTATGGTCCCAGTGTCTCTCGGTAACCCTCCGGCAAGAGGTGTTGCCATGTATTAACCACGGAACATCTGAACGGAAAAGGTTAATGCGAGGTAAAAGACGTTAACTTTTTTGCCCGTGTCTGAAAAGGCTCACAGGGTCTTGAGCTTCTTTTCGCGTCGTCGCTGGGCGCTGGATCCGATCCCGATCGCCTCGCGATACTTGGCGACGGTGCGCCGCGCGAGGTCGAATCCCTCCTCGTTGAGCATGTCGGCGAGCTTTTGGTCGGACAGCACCTTCTTGGCATCCTCCGCATCGCACAGTGCCCTGATTCGGGCCTTGATCGCCTCGCTGCTGGCACCTTCGCCATCGGCTGCGGCAACCCCGCTGGAGAAGAAATACTTCAATTCGAACGTTCCGCGCGGACAGGACAGGTACTTGTTGCTGGTGACGCGGCTGACGGTGCTCTCGTGCATCTCGATCTGTTCGGCGACTTCGCGCAGCGTCAGCGGTCGCATCGCCGTAACACCTTCGCGAAAGAAGCCCTCCTGCTTCTTTACGATCTCGGCGGCGGTCTTCAGGATCGTCTTCTGCCGCTGGTCGAGCGCGCGGATCAGCCAGTCGGCTTCGCCAAGCTGTTCGTTGAGCCAGCTTTGCGAGGCCTTGTCGCGCGCGCCGCTCTTGAGTTCGAGATAGTATTCGCGATTGACGACCAGACGCGGGAGGCTCGCTTCGTTGATGCGGATGTCCCAGCCTTCCGCGCTGGGGGTGATCAGAACATCGGGCACGATCACCGATTCGGTGCCGCCGCCGAAGGCCAGCCCGGGCTTGGGGTCGTAGCCGCGCAGTTCGGCCAGCATGTCGGCGAAATCCTCGTCGTCGACTTCGCACATGCGTTTGAGCCTGGCGATGTCGCCCTTCACCACCAGGTCGAGATTGTCGATCAGCCGAGCCATGCAGGGATCGTAGCGATCGGCTTCGCGCGCCTGCAGCGCGAGGCATTCGGCGAGGCTGCGCGCGCCGACACCGGTTGGATCGAGCGATTGCACCGTGTTCAGTGCGCGTTCGACCTCCGCCAGCGGGACGCCAAGTTCGTCGGTAAGGACACGCAGGTCGACAGGCAGGTAGCCCGCCTCGTCGAGCTCGCCGATAATCCGTAGTGCGATCAGCGCCTCGCGCGAATCATGCGCGGCGGCGCCGACCTGCTCGCTCAGGTGCTCGGCAAGCGTCGGTCCGCCCGAAGACCGGTTTTCGAGGTCGGGCAGTTCGCTACCGCCGGCAGAACCGATATCGCCGCGGCTCCAGTCGCCCATGTCGCCCGGCGCCGCTTCCGGGTCGAGCGCGTGATCGGCGACGTCGAGCGCGTTTTCGCCGCCCATGTCGCTCGCGCTGTCGGGCTCCGGCGGCTCGGGCGCAGTATCGCCTCCTGCCTCGCGCCTGACTTCACCCATCTCCAGCAGGGGATTGGATTCGAGCGTTTCGGCGACGAAGGTCTCGATCTCGAGGTTGGATAGCGCCAGCAGCTTGATCGCCTGCTGGAGCTGCGGCGTCATGACCAGCGACTGGGTCTGGCGGAGGTCCAGCCTCGGACTAAGCGCCATGGGTCAACTCCGCTCCGGCCGGCGGATCACAGCGTGAAGCTCTCGCCCAGATAGAGGCGGCGCACGTTCTCATCCGCGACCAGCGCCTCGGGCGTGCCGGCGAACAGTACCTGCCCGCCGTAAATGATGCAGGCGCGATCGACGATTTCGAGTGTTTCGCGAACATTGTGATCGGTGATCAACACCCCGATACCGCGCGTCTTGAGGTCCTTCACCAGGTCGCGGATATCGCTGATCGATAGCGGATCGATCCCCGCAAAAGGTTCGTCAAGCAGCATGATCGAGGGTTTCGCCGCCAGCGCGCGGGCAATTTCGCAGCGCCGCCGTTCACCTCCCGACAGCGCCATCGCGGGGCTGGCGCGCAGCCTCGTAAGGCCGAACTCCTCGAGCAGGCGTTCAAGCTCCTGCGCGCGCGTCTCGGAGTCGGGCTCGACCATTTCGAGCACACAGTTGATGTTCTGCTCGACGGTCATCCCACGAAAGATGCTGGTTTCCTGCGGCAGGTAGCCCAGGCCGAGGATTGCGCGGCGGTACATCGGCAGGTTCGTGACGTCGTCGCCATCCATCAGGATGCGGCCCGCATCGGGGCGGACGAGGCCCATGATCGAGTAGAAACAGGTCGTCTTGCCCGCGCCGTTGGGCCCAAGCAGTCCGAGCACCTCGCCCTTGCCGACGGTAAGCGAGATATCGGTCAGCACCGCCCGCTTGTCGTAGCTCTTGGCGATCGAGATGACTTCGAGCCCACCTTGCGGGATGGGCGGGGCGGCGTCGTGCACCGCAGCATTGTCCTCGCTTAATCCGATATCGGCCATGGGCTGCGACATAGCATGCGATCCACTCGTGAAAACCCACCCGATCGGCTTTTTCGACGAATTGGCAGGATTTGTGCATGGACGTCATGCTGTGCCGGAAACGGACGCCGCGGGTCGCGGATGCGCAGGATTGCTTGCCACTTCGCGCCATTTTTGAAACAATGCGATTCGGATGGGGAAACAGGGAGAGACGCGGTGAACAAGGCGCTCCACGAAAACGATTTCTCGGGGGAAGATGCGCCCGAGCGTAAACGCGATTGGCGCAAGGCCATGAGCGATAATGTCGCCTTCGCGCTGCTCGTGTACACCGGCCTCCAGATCTTCGTGACGGTGCAGGCCATGAAGCAGGGTTCGTCCTCGATCCTGCCCTATCTTGCACTCGTGGTGCTTGTTGCCGGTATCATCCCGGCCTGCCGCTGGTTCGAACGCCGCTGGGTCGGGCTGAGCGGTGAAGACGCCGCCAATGCCAACCTGAAGGGGGCCTTCCGCCGCGACCAGCTGCTCTTGTGGCTGCTGGCCATTGGCCTGCCCTTCGCACTCACGGCCTTCTTTAACATCATCTTCGCCTGACCGTAACGGCGGTTGCCAGCAACGGACCGCGCGCCTACCTCGCGCCGATGCATAGACACGCCGGTGCTCGCCCATGATCGATAGCGAAGCGGCTCTCGCACGCTGCCAGGAACTGGTGGATCTCGCACGCACGATGGGAGCGGACGCCGCCGATGCGGTCGCGCGGGCCTCCGCTTCCGAGAGCGTCAGCGTCAGGCTGGGCGCGCTCGAAGAGGTCGAGCGGTCGGAAAGCGAGGAGATCGGCCTGCGCGTGTTCGTCGGTCGCCGCTCCGCCTCGATCAACACCAGCGATTTCGGGGCCGACGGGCTCAGGACGCTGGCGCAGCGAGCCGTGGAAATGGCGCGCCTGGCGCCGGAAGACCCCTATGGCGGCCTAGCCCCCGACGACATGCTTTTTGCGGCTAATGGGCTCGATCTCGACCTGGTCGACGGCGTTGAGCCCACGCCTGCCGAACTGCGCGAAGCGGCGCTCGCCTGCGAGGATGCGGCGCGAGCGGTCGCCGGCGTCACCAACTCGAACGGCGGTAGCGCCTCGACTTCGCGCTCGGTCTTCGCTCTGGTCACGAGCAACGGCTTCGCCCGTAGCCATGCGGGCAGTTCGCACACGCTTTCGGCAAGCGTCGTCGCGGGCGAAGGAGCGGACAAACAAACCGATTATGCCTATCGCACGCAGCGCCATCGCAGCGACTTGCCCGAGGCAGCCGAGATCGGGCGCGAGGCGGGCGAACGCACGGTGCGCAAGGTCCGCCCCGGATCGGTTCCATCGGCCAGGATGCCGGTCGTGTTCGACCCGCGCGTGGGGAACGGGGTCGTCGGCCATTTGCTTGGGGCGATGGCCGCGCCGTCGATCGCGCGCAAGGCAAGCTTTCTGATCGGTCGTGAAGAGGAGCATCTCTTCGACAGCGGCATCCGCATCGTCGAGGAGCCGCACTGCAGGCGGGGTCTGCGGTCGCGCAATTACGACGGCGAGGGCGTGGCGAGCACTGGCCGTGCGCTGGTCGAGAATGGCCGCATTTCTGGCTGGCTGACCAATGTTGCCAGCGCCGCGCAGCTTGGTCTCGGCCTGACCGGTCACGCAAGCCGCGGCGGCGGGGGGTCGCCCGGGATCGCGGTGAGCAACGTCTGCCTGGATGCCGGATCGCAGAGCGTGGCGGAACTCATTGCCGACATCGAGGACGGCCTGTTCGTCACCGATCTGTTCGGCCAGGGCGTCAATCTCGTGACCGGCGATTACAGCCGCGGGGCGAGCGGTCTGCGGATCCGCAACGGCGAGCTGGCCGAACCGGTGGCCGAGATCACCATCGCGGGAACGCTGCCCGAGATGTTCCGCGCACTGGTGCCTGCCGACGATCTCGATCTGGTCCGCGGGATCGACGTCCCGACCCTGCGCATCGACGGCATGTCGGTGGCGGGCCAGTGAAACGGCTGCTCGCCATCCTGGCCCTGGTATGGGCGATGCCGGTGGCGGCACAACTCGAAGCACCGGTCGAACCGGCGGAAACGCCTGCGCCCGTCCAGACCATCGCCGCGACGCAGGAAGCGGGCGCTGACGAACAGATCGCCGAACGGATTGCGGGCATTTTCACCGAACTGCCCGCATTCGCCGACGTTCAGGTCGAGGTGAATGAAGGCGTGGTGTCGCTGTCCGGCACCGTGCCCAAGGCAGAGGACATCGACCGTGCCGAAGCGATCGTGAACCGGATTTCGGGCGTCGTGACGGTCGAGAACGGGCTTGATCGGGATCTGTCGGTTTCCGCCGACAGCGCGGGGATTTCGGTGCTGGGCGAACGCTGGGAAGCCCTGGTCAGTGCGCTGCCGCTCGTCGCGGCGGCGCTTGGGGTATGGTTCCTCATTGCGGCGCTCGGCTTTGTCATCGCCGGGCTCGGCGCGCTGTGGCGCCGCATCGCCCCCAACGGCTTTCTCGCCGAACTGATCGCCAGCGCGATCCGCTTCGTGTTCTTTATCGGCGGCCTCGTCGTGGCGCTCGACATGATCGGCGCAACCGCGCTGCTCGGGGCTGTACTGGGCGGAGCGGGCGTGATCGGGATCGCGCTGGGCTTTGCGATGCGCGATACGATCGAGAACTATGTCGCCTCGCTGATGCTCAGCCTGCGCCAGCCGTTTCGCGCCAACGACTGGGTCCAGATCGACAGCTTCGAGGGGCGGGTCATCCGGCTCACCAGCCGCGCGACCGTGCTGATGACGCTCGACGGCAACCATCTTCGCATTCCCAATGGTCAGGTGTTCCGCGCGGTGATCCTCAACTTCACGCGCAATCCGCAGCGGCGGTTCCAGTTCGAACTGGGCGTCGATGCCGACGACGATGCCCTCGCCGCACGCCAGTTGGGGCGGGACACGCTTGCGGGGCTCGACTTCGTCCTCGACGACCCGCCGCCCGAGGCGCGGATCATCGAGGTCGGCGATTCGAATGTGGTGATCCGCTTCCTCGGCTGGGTCGACCAGCGCGAAACCGACTGGTGGAAGGCGCAGAGCCGGGCGATCCCGGCGGTCAAACGGGCGCTGGAGGAGGCGGGCTTCGGCTTGCCCGAGCCGATCTATCGCCTGCGCTTCGACCCGCGCTCG
>JBFOLW010000002.1:0-2415 GCA_040830305.1 Erythrobacter sp. | reverse complement strand
GTCATCGGCACGCGCGGCGACGAGGAGAAAATCTGCAACAGCGCCAGCGATGCGCGCTGCTTTGCCGAAGCGATCGACCTATGGCGCGGTGCGATGGCTGGCGCCGTAGGCAGCTTTTTCTCGATAGCGCTGGCCATTCGCGGGCGCACGGTGCTGCCCGACCTCAATCGTCTCAACAACTGGATGGACGCTGGCCTGCGCGTTGCGATCGGCAGCATCGCGGGGACTGTCCTCGTTGCCCTCGTCGTATCGAAATTCGTCAATCTGGACTTGGGCGAAGTCGCCCTGACGGATGACGACAAAAGGACAGCGTCCACAGCGCTGTTTCTCGCAATCGTCGGCTTTATCGGCGGCTTTGCCGAGCGTCTGGTACCCGATCTGCTGGCCCGTGCTGCAGTGCAGGCGGGAGAGAAACCGGTCCTGCGCAAGGCGGAGGGCGATCTCGACCCTAAGACTGCTCGCCCGGTGTCGGCGACCATCGACGGACAAGAGGATAGCCAACCGGATGAAGCCGAGCTCGAGATCGACAGCGAGCACGAGGACGGCTGCGTTGAGGACGTCGATATCGCGGAGGATGAGCTCACCCCCGACGAAAACCTCCCCGCAGCAACGGGCGGAGTCGCGAAGCCGGAAGACGAGGAGACGATAGCATGACCTTCTCGCTGATCTGGCTTCCGCAAGTGCTCGAGAATGCCGGCCTCAAGGTCGCCGAAGTGCCTGGCTGGCGCACGCGCGGGCGCAGCGAAATGGGCAAGGTGATGGGTGTACTGTGCCATCACACCGCCACCCGCGCGGGCGGCAACATGCCGACGCTGGACATGCTGGTCCACGGTCGTTCCAATCTTCGGGGCCCGCTGTGCCACCTCGGCCTGGGACGCGACGGCACCTATTACATCGTCGCAGCAGGCAAGGCCAATCATGCAGGCCCCGGTGACTGGGAGGGTATCCCTCGCAATCGCGGCAATTCGCACCTGCTCGGCATCGAGGCTGAGAACGGCGGCCGTCCGGAAGACGAATGGCCCGAAATCCAGATGGACGCGTATCAGCGCGGAGCCGCTGCAATCCTCGCGCATGTCGGTGCAGGCGCGAACATGTGTATCGGCCACAAGGAATGGGCCCCGCGGCGCAAACCCGATCCGCTGTTCGACATGTCGCTGTTTCGCTCGAAAGTGGCTGAAGTCCTGTCGGGCAAATCGCCTCCGCCGCCGATCGCAGCGAAAGACGAGCAAGACCGACCGACCATCCGCCGGGGATCGCGCGGCGACGCGGTCAAGGACATGCAGCGCCTGCTGGGCTTGCCCGATGACGGCATATTCGGCCCCCGCACCGAAGCCAAGGTGCGCTCGTGGCAGCGGCTCAACGGATTGGTGCCCGATGGCATCGTGGGGCCACGAAGCTGGGAAATCCTCGATCAGCAAAGCACCGCGCCGAGGCCGCCCAAACCGCCAGGTCCCCCCGCGAGCGGAGACGCAGCTGGCGATACGACATTTATCGACCAGATCGACGTCGACTTCCTGAAGATGGCGTTCTCGGAGAATACGCGCGAAGAGCTCGCTCATTGGGTCGAGCCGATCAGGACGACATGCAAGCGTTACGGTATAGACACGCGCCGGGAGGTCTGCAGCTTCCTCGCCAATATCGCGGTCGAAAGCGCAGGTCTTACGCGCATGACCGAAAGCCTCAATTACAGCGTCAACGGCCTACTGAGGACATTCGGCCGACACCGGATCAGCGAAGCCGACGCGCGGCGCATCGGGCGCAAACGCGGCGAGCGGGGCCTGTCTCTCGCACGGCAGGAAGAGCTCGCGAACATCCTTTATGGAGGTGATTGGGGCGCACGGAACCTCGGCAATACCGAGCCTAGCGATGGCTGGCGCTTTCGCGGCTATGGCCCCAAACAGATCACCGGGCGGCACAATTGCACCGAGTTCGGCAACTCCATCGGCATGGACGTCGACGACGTGCCCGCTTTCCTGAGGACCCGCGAGGGTGGCTGCATGGGGGCCGGCTGGTACTGGAAATCGCGCAACCTCGACAAGTTCGCCGCGACGCCCGGGCTGAGGGACGACCGCCGGGCGATCAACGGCGGATTGCACGGGCTCGACGTCGTACAGCACCGTTTCGACCGGTTGATGGGTGAACTGGACCGCCGCGGCGTTTGATCGACCTTCCTGCACCGCTCGGCGGGGACCATAAAAACCCCTGTGGGCGCGCAACTTGCGTGCTTGCCTCCCGCCGACGATGACTGCGGTGGCCAAGACCGGTCACAGGTGTTACCAGCCACCGCATGCAAACCGGTACGCTTGTTTCGCTCGCCCTCTATTTCATTCTCATGATCGCTATCGGCCTATGGGCCTGGAAGCGATCGACCGACACCAGCGAGGGCTATCTGCTGGCCGGCCGCAACCTGCCACC
>JBFOLW010000001.1:0-3391 GCA_040830305.1 Erythrobacter sp. | reverse complement strand
GGCCTATCTCGAGCAGCACCAGAACAAGTCGATGCTGCGCTTCATCACCTGCGGCAGCGTGGACGATGGCAAGTCGACGCTGATCGGCCGCCTGCTGTACGATTCGAAGATGATCTTCGAGGACCAGCTGGCCGCGCTCGAGAACGACAGCAAGAAGGTCGGCACGCAGGGTCAGGAAATCGATTTCGCGCTGCTGGTCGACGGGCTTGCCGCCGAACGCGAACAGGGCATCACGATCGATGTCGCCTATCGCTTTTTCGCGACCGGGAAGCGCAAGTTCATCGTCGCCGACTGCCCGGGGCACGAGCAATACACGCGCAACATGGTGACCGGCGCCTCGACCGCCGATGCGGCCGTGATCCTGATCGATGCGCGCAAGGGCGTGCTGGTGCAGACCAAGCGCCACAGCTTCCTGTGCCACCAGCTCGGCATCAGCAACCTGGTGCTTGCAGTGAACAAGATGGACCTGATCGGTTACGACCAGGCGAGGTACGACGCGATCGTCGCCGAGTACGAGCAATTTGCGAAGAGCATCGGTATCGAGAGCTTTACCGCCATCCCGATGTCGGGCCTTGCCGGAGACAATATCACGACGCGGTCGGACAACACCGGCTGGTATGACGGCCCGGTGCTGATCGACCATCTCGAAACGATGGAAGTGAACAACACCGCCAACCAGGCCAAGCCGTTCCGGATGCCGGTGCAGTGGGTCAACCGGCCCAATCTCGACTTCCGCGGGTTTGCCGGCCAAATCGCCACCGGCACCATCAAGCCGGGCGACATGCTGCGCTCGTTGCCCTCGGGCAAGACCAGCAAGGTCCGGTCCGTCGTGACGATGGATGGCGACCTCGACGCAGCGGTCGCCGGCCAGTCGGTGACGATCACGCTCGAGGACGAGATCGATTGCTCGCGCGGCGACGTGCTGGCCGCCGCCGACAGCCCGCCCGAAGTCGCCGACCAGTTCGAGAGCACCATCGTATGGATGGACGACGAGCCGCTGGTCGTGGGCCGCGCCTACTGGCTCAAGCTCGGCACGCAGACGGTTAGCGTGACCGTGGCGCATCCCAAGTACGAGATCGATGTCAACAATCCGGCGGGCTCGGGGTCGCATCTCGCCTGCAAGACGCTCCATCTCAACCAGATCGGCGTGTGCGAGATCACGACCGACAAGCGGATCGTGTTCGATCCCTATGAGGACAACCGCGCGCTCGGCGGGTTCATCCTGATCGACAAGCTCACGCATCACACGGTTGGCGCGGGCATGCTGCATTTCAGCCTGCGCCGCAGCCAGAATGTCCACTGGCAGCCGACCGACATCACGCGCGAGCATCATGCTGCGATGAAGAACCAGACGCCGCGCGTGTTGTGGTTCACCGGCCTGTCGGGCTCGGGCAAATCGACCATCGCCAACGAGGTCGAGAAGAAGCTGGCGCTGATGAACCGGCACACCTTCCTGCTCGACGGGGACAACGTCCGCCACGGTCTCAACAAGGACCTGGGCTTCACCGAAAGCGACCGGATCGAGAATATCCGCCGGATCGGCGAAGTCGCCAAGCTGATGACCGATGCCGGGCTGATCGTGCTGACCGCCTTCATCAGCCCGTTCCGCGCCGATCGCCAGCTGGTGCGCGACATGATCGATGGTGGCGAATTCATCGAGATCCATGTCGACACGCCGCTGGAGGTTGCCGAGGCGCGCGACGTCAAGGGCCTCTACAAGAAGGCGCGCGAGGGCAAGCTGAAGAACTTCACCGGGATCGACAGCCCCTACGAAGCGCCCGAGAACCCCGAAATCCGCGTCAACACGGTCGAGATGACCGCAGAGGAGGCCGCCGAATTCATCATCGGCAAGATCCTTCCGCTCAAATAGGCCTCGGCGGCGCGGGCCGGGTTTCCCGGCCTAGTTGCGCAGCTGCGCGCCGCCATCGCCGACGATCGCGAAGGCCGACCAGTAGAACGGGTGCGAGGTTTCCGCCTGATCCATCAACGCGCCCTGCGAGCGGCGCATGGCTTCGGCCAGCGGGGTCCCCGCAGGAGCAGCGAAGAAGCCATCGATCAGCCGATTGGTGGCATCGTAATCGTCGGGCACGGGCCAGTGGCTGGCGACCACCGTTCGTCCGCCGGCGCCGACGAAGGCACGGACCAGGCCATCGAGCGCGAAGCCTCCTCCCGAAACGCCCGCCTCGCGCGATGCGCCGCGGGTTGCCGCGCCGGCGGTGTCGCAGGCCGAGAGGATGACCAGATCGGCATCGATCTCGAGATCGAAAATCTCCGCAAAGGACAGCAGGCCGTCGGACTGATCGCCCCCGAAGGACGTCAGCAGGGCGGGCCGCGGCGGGCATTCGGGCTGCGGCGCCGTGACGAGGCCGTGCGTCGCGAAATGGAGAATCCGGTATTCGTCTAGATCGTCCATTCCCAACACTGCGGTATCGGTGAAGGTATCGCCGGTGACGATCCGTTCTTCGGCAGCGCTCGCCCCCAGGCTGCGCGATGCAGTGTAGAGCTCGTCGGCCTTGATCGGATAATCCCATATTGCCGGGGCCCAGAGGCAGTTTGACCCGCCCGCCAGCGCCGAGCGCGTTCCCAGCGTGCCGCGATCCTCGGCCAGCGGCGTATTCTCGCCGAAGCCGATATATTCGCGCGCGGCCGATGACCGCGGCGCCTGCCGCACATCGCGAAACGCGCTTGGCGAAACGGTGGTGGTAATCCGCACCTTGCGGCCGAGCCAGTTGGTGCCGGTGAAATCATATTCGTCGCCGCCGCGCGCGATCCGTTCGCCGTACCGCTCGACGCTTTGGTCGTCGGCCACGAGGAGATTGACCGGCAGGCGCAGCATCGCCCCATCGGGTTCGAAGATCAGATGCTCGACCGAACCCAGCTCCCCGTCGATGGGTTCGAGCAGAGCCTGGTAGAGCGCGCGCGATTTTTCGATGTCGAAGGGGAAGGTGAGCGTCTGGCCGTTCTCGACATAGGCAATGGTCGCCCGCAGTTCGTCGACCTCGGCCTCGAGCGCCTCGGGATCGATTCCGGCGCGATAGGCGCGGGCCAAGTCGGGCGTCGCGTAGATGACGAAGGTGGCGCCGTTCAGCGTGGCCAGCTTGAGATAGGCTTCGCCCGGCTGGAGCGCCTGCTGGAGTTCGTCCAATGCCACTCGCCCATCGGAGACCGCACGAAACCGGGGGTACTCACCCAGCCTGTCCTGAATCGCCAGCTGCTGCGCCTCGAGCTGTTCGAGCATGGCGTGCTGGGCGGCGAGGCGCTCGGCGACCAGCGAATCGCCCGCAACGCGGCCCTCGAGCATCGCAACGCGGTTCCGCGCCTGTTCGACCGCCCGCCCGACATTGACCGCCTTGCGGAACAATTGCGCGGCCGCGTCGCTCCCGCCCGACAG